>JAKAJW010000319.1 GCA_021813645.1 Pseudomonadota bacterium
GCTGCAGGCGAGCAGGGGGAAGCTTCGGGCAAATCTCGTCATTCGGTCTGTCCTCCGTGTCGGATGGCGTGCGGGTGTCGTTCGCGCCCCGGAGATGTCGAAGGAATGTGACAGGCGCGTAATGACGCGCCGTCACGTTCGCGTGAGGCGAGTGGGCGGGCGATGCGGTGGGCGCGGATCAGTCGGTTGCCGCGGCCTGCGCGCCTTGGCCGAAATTGTAGCTGACCAGCCCGAGCAACCGCGCGGTGCCGAGCGCCAGGATATCGCTGTCGAGGCCGAGCTGGGCCTGAAAGCGGTGCAGGGCGGCGCGGGTGGCGGCGTCCATCGTGCCGGTGAAGGCGCCGCGGTAATAGTCGCGGGCATAGAGCGCGCGCTGCAGCGAGCCGATGAAATCGGGGGTCAGATCGGTCGGGCAGGGGGTGCGGAACCAGACCTGCTGGCGGTCCTGGATGACGCGCTGACGCATAATCGTTTGATATTCTGCCGGTTCTGCCGGCCGACCATTGGCGGCTGCCTGGGCCGGGCGGATCAGTTGATGCTGCGTGTCGGTCTCGTAGATCGCCGGGGTGACGGCGCGCGCCCAGCATTCGCCCGGCTTACGATCGGGCGGCGTGGCGGCGTCGGAGCGGATCAGCTGGTCGCCCAACGTCGCCGGGCCGAGCGCGTCGGGTTTCAGCAGCGGATCGCCCGGCACGGAGCGGGCGCAGGCGGCGAGGGCGAGCAGCAGGGCGGCGCTGGCGGGGGCGCGGCGCGGGATCATCCGGCGGTCTCCTGAGGGCATTGCGCGGCTACTCTGCGGCGGCCGGGGGCGCATTGGCAAGTGGGCAAGTGCCGGTTTTCGCCGGACTTTCTCCCCGCCTCGCGGGGCGGCGGCCGACCCGGCGGGCGGCCGTTCGGGGGGCAGAATGGTTCAGTCGTTGAATTATACCGATATTGCACCGATTTCGCACCGATTTGACACCGACAGGGGGCCGACGGCGCGGGGCGGGGAGGCGCGCGGGTCCGGGGCACGCTGGACGGGCAGACACCCGCCCGGCGCCTGGCCTCATCCCTCCGCGCTTGGCGCGCCGCCTTCGAAGCGGTTGCCGTGGCGGTAGTCGCAGGGCGCCTCTTGCATCTCGAGGTGGAGCTTGCTGCCCTCGTAGGGATGCGCCAGCGCCAGCGCCTCGTTGACCTCGATGCCGAGCCCGGGCTCCTGGGACGGGAGGATGAAGCCGTCGTCCCAGGTGATGGTGTGATTGATCAGCGCCTGGTGGAAGCTGCCGCCGGTCTCGATCGTCTCGGCCAGCAGCAGGTTCGGGATCGAGGCGGCGAGCTGGATATTGGCGGCCCATTCCACCGGACCGGCATAGAGGTGGGGCGCCATCTCGGCGTTGAACACCTCGGCCAGGGCGGCGAGCTTCTTGCCCTCCCAGATCCCGCCGAGACGGCCGAGCGCGGGCTGCAGGATCTTGGCGCCGCCGGTGCGCAGCAGGGTGGCGAATTCGGCCTTGGTGGTCAGCCGCTCGCCGGTGGCGATGGGGAGCGTCGTGTGGCGGGCGACCTCGGCGAATTCCAAAAGGTTGTCGGGCGGGATCGGCTCCTCGAACCAGAGCGGCGCATAGGGTTCGAGCGCCTGGGCGAGGCGGATCGCGCCGGCGGTGGTGAACTGGCCATGGGTGCCGAAGAGAAGGTCGGCTCGGTCGCCCACCGCCTCGCGGATGCGGCGGCAGAAGGCGACCGAGCGGGTGATGTCGGACATCGCCGGCTGATGGCCGCCGCGGATCGTATAGGGGCCGGCGGGGTCGAACTTCACCGCGGTGAAGCCCAGGGCGACGCAGCGCAGCGCGGCCTCGGCGGCGCGGTCGGGATCGATCCAGAAATCGGCGGCGACCTCGCCGGGCTCGGGGTAGAGATAGGTATAGGCGCGGATGCGCTCGTTCATCTTGCCGCCGAGTAGCGCCCAGACCGGGCGGTTGCGGGCCTTGCCGAGGATGTCCCAACAGGCGATTTCAAGCCCCGAGAAGGCGCCCATCACCGTCGGGTCGGGGCGCTGGCTGAAGCCCGAGGAATAGGCGCGGCGATACATCAGCTCGACGTTCTCGGCGCTTTCGCCCTGCATGTGGCGGGCGAAGACATCCTCGATCACCGCGCGCATCGCCTGGGGCCCGACGGTGGCGGCATAGCACTCGCCCCAGCCCACGATGCCGTCGGCGGTGGTGAGCTTGACGAGGGTCCAGTAGCGGCCGCCCCAGCCGGGCGGCGGCGGGGCGACGGTGAAGATGTCGAGATCCTTCAGGCGCATGGGGTCCTCCGTGGCGGCGGGGCCGGGGCTGGCGGGCTTCTGGCCCGGACCCCGCGCGGGTTTGCGCGGCAGGCGGGCCGGGGCCGCGTTCAGGCTAGGCGTCAGGCTGGGCGGCCGGCGCGCGGGGGCGCGACATGGAGCGCGACGCAAACGACCATCAGCAGGGCGGACAGCAGGAAGGGCGCGCCCGGCAGCCGGATCGGCGCGCCGGGGGCGGTGAAGGCGGAAAAGGTCGCCGTCATCACCAGCGGCGACAGGATCATCGACAGCGCCGAGAGCGAGGAGAGCACACCCTGCAGCTCGCCCGGGGCGGCGGCCGGGGTGGTGCGCGACATGGTCGATTGCAGCGCCGGGGTGACCAGCCCGCCGAGCGCCGAGATCGGGGTGAAGGCAAGCGCCCAGAAGGCGGAGCCGACGAAGCCGTAGAAGACATAGGTGGCAAGGTCGAGCAGCATGCCGAACAGAGCCGCGCGCGGCTCGCCGAAGCGGCGGATGGCGGGGCCGATCATCAGTGCCTGGACCAGCACCATGCAGGCGCCGAACAGCGCCAGCGACAGGCCGATCATCCAGGCGCCCCAGCCGAAGGCGGCGGCGCCGTAGTAGGACCAGACCGCCGGCCAGACGTAGAAGGCGATCGAATAGATCAGGAAGATGGCGAGCAGCCGGGCCAGGCCGGGCAGCTGGCCCAGGGCGGCGAGCGCGGCGAAGGGATTGGCGCGGGCGAGGCGGAACGGCCGGCGGCCGGCCTCGGGCAGCGATTCGGGCAGCGCCAGGGCGCCGAAGACCAGATTGGCGGCAGCCATGCCGGCGGCGGCCCAGAACGGGACGCGCAGGCCGACTTCGGCCAGAAGGCCGCCGAGCAGCGGGCCGGCGATGAAGCCCAGGCCGAAGGCGGCGCCGATCAGGCCGAAGGCGCGGCCGCGGCTTTCGGCCGGGGTGACGTCGGCGGCATAGGCGCTGGCGGTCGATTGGGTGGCGGCGGCGATCCCGGCGCCGATCCGGCCGACCAGCAGCACCCAGACCGAGCCGGCGAGCGCCATGACGACATAGTTGGCGGCCATCGCTGCGAGCGAGGCGAGCAGCACCGGGCGGCGGCCGAAGCGGTCGGAGAGATTGCCGACCAGCGGGCCGCAGAGGAACTGCATGACGGCGAAGGCGGTGGCGAGCCGGCCGCCCCAAAGCGCCGCCTCGGCCAGCGAGCCGCCGGTGAGCCGTTCGAGCAGCGCCGGCATCAGCGGAAAGACCAGCCCGATGCCGATCGCGTCGAGCATCACGGTGGCGAGAATGACGGCGAGCGGAAGGCGGTTCGACATGGCGGTTCCCG
>JAKAJW010000344.1 GCA_021813645.1 Pseudomonadota bacterium
CCGACCATGTGACCAATACCGCGACCCAGATCCAGATCATGCGCGCGCTGGGCGCCGAGCCGCCGGCCTTCGCCCATCACAGCCTGCTGACCGGCCCCCAGGGCGAGGCGCTGTCGAAGCGGCTCGGCACCCTCAGCCTGCGCGATCTGCGGGCGCAAGGCATTGAACCGATGGCGCTTTTGTCGCTGATGGCGCGGCTTGGCTCGTCCCAGCCGGTGGAGCTTGCCAGCTCGATGGAGGATCTCGTCGCCGGCTTCGACCTGGCCAGCTTCGGCGCCGCGCCGACCAAGTTCGACGCCGAGGATCTGAAGCCGCTGACCCGCGCCCATGTGCAGGCGCTGCCCTTCGCCGCGGTGCAGGTGCGTATCGCCGCGCTTGGCGTGCCCGCCGAACTGGCCGAGCGGTTCTGGAATGTCGCCAAGGGGAACATCACCGTTCTCAACGACTTGGGCGCCTGGTGGCAGCTTTGCCGCGACGGGGCGGAGCCGGCGGTGGCGCCGGAGGATGCCGAATTCGTCGCCCAGGCGCTGAGCCTGCTGCCGCCGCCGCCCTACGGCCCCGAAGCCTGGGCGGATTGGACCGCGCGGGTGAAGGAAGCCACCGGGCGCAAGGGCCGCGGCCTGTTCATGCCGCTGCGCCGGGCGCTGACCGGCCAGGATCACGGGCCGGAAATGGCCGAGCTGATGCCGCTGTTGCAGAAGCGGCCCGGCGGCCGCTGAGCCCCCGTCCAATCCCTAACAAAAGCTGAAGCCGGCGCCCCGCGGCGCTGGCCCTCGCCCGGCATTTCGGCGCTAACGGCCTGTTTCGGCGGGAAAATCGCCATACCGATTTGGCACCGATTTCGCACCGATTTGACACCGACGTTCCACCGCATTCGGCCGTTTGGAACCCGCCGCGCCTGACCGGGCGGCGCGCTAGCCGACGATCCGCCGCAGCCCGTGCCGGGCGATCTCGGCATCGACCAGCTCCCGCTCGGCCGGGCTGAGCCGTTGCGCCCGGGGGTAGAGCGGCGCGGCGCGGTCGTCGAACACGGGCGCCTGCCAGCCCTCGGTGGTGGCGAAGAAGGCGGCCACACCCGGCGCGCCGAATTCGGCAAGAAAGCCCTGCACCACCACGTCGAGATAGGAGAGCAAGATCGGATGTTCGCCGACCGGCTCCGGCGCCCCGGGCACGACATAGATCGCCACCCCCTCGCGCACCGGCGCGGCCAAGGTCGCCGGCGCCAGCGGCAGCCGGTCATAGGCCGCCTCGCGCCGGTCGAGCGCGGCCCAGTCGCCGCCCGGCACCTCGGCCACCAGGCCGGCGATGCTGACCCCTTCGGCCGGCTCGGCCGAGAGGAAGGCGAAGCGGCGCAGCCCAGTGCCGCGCCAGACCCGACGCCAGCCGTCGAGCCGCGCCGGATGGGCCGGCGCATAGTCATGCGTGCGCCGATTGACGAGCGAGCCGTAGCCGAAGAAATGCCGGGTCATGCGCCTTAGCTGCCGGATCGCGGCGACGCTGGCAAGCCCCTTGCCAGCCGCCCGGCCAAGAGCTAAGCGAGAGCCGTCAGGTTCGGGAGAATCCGGCGGGGCGCCCCGAGCGGGGGGCCCGGAGCCGGTGCCGAAGGAGCAACCGCCCCGGTAAACTCTCAGGCGCAAGGACCGTCCTGGCACAGCACTCTGGAGAGACCCCGCGAGGGGCGCCGAAGGGATAACGATCTCAGGCGAAGGGACAGAGGGGGCATCGGGTCCGGCGGCGCCGGGCGAAAAGATGCCGGCCCTTTCGGGCCGCGGAAAGGGGCGGAATGAGTGAGTTGAAACCGCTGGCGCTACGGGCGTTGCATCTGCGGCTGGGCGCCAAGATGGTGCCCTTCGCCGGCTACGAGATGCCGGTGCAATATCCGATGGGGGTGCTGAAGGAGCATCTGCATTGCCGCGCCGCGGCCGGGCTGTTCGACGTCAGCCACATGGGCCAGGTGATCGTGACGGCGAAGAGCGGCCGGCCCGAGGATACCGCCCTGGCGCTGGAACGGCTGATCCCGGTCGATCTGCTGGGCCTGAAGGAAGGCCGCCAGCGCTACGGCTTTCTGACCACGCCCGCCGGCGGCATCATCGACGACCTGATGGCCACCAACCGCGGCGATCATTTCTTCGTGGTGGTCAACGCCGCGCGCAAGGCGGTCGATCTCGCCGCGCTGAAGGCCGGGCTGCCGGATTGCGACCTGGGCGAGGTCGCGGGCCGGGCGCTGCTGGCGCTGCAGGGCCCGCAGGCCGAGGCGGCGCTGGCCCGGCTGGTGCCGGATGCGGCCGATTTCGCCTTCATGGACCATGGCATCCGCAGCTGGCAGGGGGTCGATCTCTGGATCTCGCGCTCGGGCTATACCGGCGAGGACGGCTTCGAGATCTCGCTGCCCGAGGCGGCGGCGGAGGCCTTCGCCACGCGGCTTCTGGAGGATCCGGCGGTGGCGCCGATCGGGCTCGGCGCGCGCGACAGCCTGCGGCTGGAGGCCGGGCTCTGCCTTTACGGCCATGACATCGACGAGACCACCTCGCCCATCGAGGCCGATCTGGCCTGGGCGATCCAGAAGGCGCGGCGCGCCAGCGGCGCACGGGCCGGCGGCTTCCCCGGGGCGGAGCGGATCCTGCGCGAGCTAGCCGAGGGCACGGCGCGCAAGCGCGTCGGCCTGCGCCCCGAGGGCCGGGCGCCGATGCGCGAGGGCACGCCGCTTTTCGCGGCCGAGACCGGCGGCGATCCGGTCGGCACGATCACCTCGGGCGGCTTCGGGCCGAGCCTGGAAGCGCCGGTGGCGATGGGCTACCTGCCGGCTTCCCTTTGCGCCCCGGGAACCACAATATGGGGCGAGCTGCGCGGGCGCCGGCTACCGGTTACCGTCGCCGCGCTGCCGTTCCGGCCATCCAATTACAAGCGTTGAGGGACCAGCATGAAATATACCAAGGATCACGAGTGGTTGCGCGTTGAGGGCGAGCTCGTCGTGGTGGGCATCACCGAATATGCCGCCCAGCAGCTCGGCGACGTGGTGTTCGTCGAACTGCCCGAGGTGGAGACCCAGGTCGCCCAGGACGACGAGGTGGTGGTGATCGAGAGCGTCAAGGCCGCCTCCGACATCCTGGCCCCGGTGGAGGGCGAGATCGTCGAGGTGAACGAGAAGCTTTCCGACAATCCCGGCCTCGTCAACGAAGACCCGCTGGGCGATGCCTGGTTCTTCAAGATGAAGATCGACGACCTCTCCGTGCTCGACGAGTTCATGGACGAGGACGAATACAACGAAATGATTTCCTGAGGAAATTATGACCTTCACGCCGACCGCCTATAACCCCTACGACTTCGCCAACCGTCGCCATATCGGCCCCTCGCCGGGCGAGATGGCGGAGATGCTCACGGCGGTCGGCGCCGCCTCGCTCGACGCGCTGATCGACGAGACCGTGCCGCGCTCGATCCGCCAGAAGGGCAGCCTGGGCTGGGCGCCGCTGGCCGAGCACGAGTTGCTGGCCAAGCTGCGCGAGGTGGCGGCGAAGAACCGGGTGATGACCTCGCTGATCGGCCAGGGCTATTACGGCACCGTCACCCCGCCGGCGATCCAGCGCAACATC
>JAKAJW010000105.1 GCA_021813645.1 Pseudomonadota bacterium
GGCGCGCTCTCCGGCTGACCCTTGCGGCGGCGGATGGTCAGCACCGCGATGCCGAGCCCGGCCAGCAGCATCGCCGGCGCCGCCCCCCAGAGGATCAGGTTCGCGCCATTCATCCGCGGCTTCAGCAGCACGTATTCGCCGTAGCGGTTGACGATATACTGCACCACCTCTTGGTTGCTGTCGCCCGCCACCAGGCGCTTGCGCACCAGCACGCGCAGATCATGCGCCAGCGCCGCGTCGGAATCGTCGATCGACTCGTTGCGGCAGACCAGACAGCGCAGCCCCTCCGAGATGGTCCGCGCCCGCGCCTCGAGCTTCGGATCCTTCAGCATCTCGTCCGGCTGCACCGCCGCCTGTCCGGCCAGCGGCAGGACCAGCGGCAGCACCAGCGCCAGGCTCAGGGCAAGCCGTCTCATTCCGCCGCCACCTGCGCCGCGCTCGGCTTGCGCGCTCCGGCGGCGATCCGGTAGCGGCGGTCGGTCAGGCTCAGGAACCCGCCCAAGGCCATGATCAGCGCCCCGCCCCAGATCCAGTCGGCGAAGGGCTTGATGTAGCTGCGCACCGCGTAGCCGCCGGTCGGCTCGGGATCGCCGACCACCAGATAGATGTCGCGCATCAGGCTGCGCGAGATCGCGGCATTGGTCGTCGGCATCCCGGCCACCGGGTAGAACCGCTTTTCGGGATGCAGCACCGCCACCACGCGGCCATCGCGCGAGACGGTCATATCGGCCATGGTCGCGGTGTAGTTCGGCCCCGCCGCCTGGCGCACGTCGTCCAGCTTCACGGTGTAGGCGCCGACCGGGAAGCTTTCGCCGATCTTGGCGACGCGGATATCCTCGACCTCCCAGGCCAGAACCGCGCAGATCCCGAAGATCGCGATGCCGAGCCCGGCATGGCCCAAGGCGCGGCCCCAATCCGCCCGCGGCAACCGCGACAGCCGGCCAAGACGCGCGCCGAACCCGCCCCGCCCGGTGCGGCTGGCCAGATCGACCGCTGCCCCCGCCACCAGCCAAGCGCCGAGCGCCAACCCGACCGGGCCGAGCGCCGTGCGCCCGCTCTGCACCGACCAGGCCAGCGCGCCGAGCGCCGCCGCCAGCAGACCGGCGCCGATCAGCGGCCGCAGGCTCTTGGCCAGTGTGGCGCGCTTCCAGGGCATCAGCGAGCCCACCGGCAGGATCAGCGCGAGGCCGATCAGGAAGGGCGGGAAGGCCAGGTCGAAGAACGGCGCGCCAACCGAAAGCTTGCGGCTGAACAGCGTCTCGGCGATCAGCGGCCAGACCGTGCCGATGAAGACCACGAAGGCCGACGTCGCCAGCAGCACGTTGTTGAGGATCAGCGCGCTTTCGCGGCTGACCGTGCCGAACACGCCCTTGGCCTCCAGCGTGCCGGCCCGGGCGGCGTAAAGCGTCAGCGCCCCGCCCATGAAGATGCCGAGGATCAGCAGGATGAAGACCCCGCGGCTCGGGTCGTTGGCGAAGGCATGGACCGAGGTGATGACGCCGGAGCGCACTAGGAACGTGCCGATCAGCGAGAAGCCGAAGGCGAGGATGGCCAACAGAATGGTCCAGCTCTTCAGGGCCTCGCGCTTCTCCACCACGATGGCCGAATGCAGCAGCGCGGCGGCGAAGAGCCAGGGCATCAGCGAGGCGTTCTCCACCGGGTCCCAGGCCCAGAAGCCGCCCCAGCCCAGCACGTAGTAGGACCACCAGGCGCCGAGCGCGATCCCCACCGTCAGGAACATCCAGGCGGCAAGCGTCCAGGGCCGGACCCAGCGCGCCCAGGCGGCATCGACCTTGCCCTCGATCAGCGCGGCGACTGCGAACGAAAAGGCCATCGAGAGCCCGACATAGCCGAGGTAGAGGAACGGCGGGTGGAAGGCTAGGCCGGGGTCCTGCAGGATCGGGTTCATCCCCTGCCCATTCATCGGCGGCGAGGCGAGCCGCACGAAGGGATTCGAAGTGAATAGGATGAAGGCGTAGAAGGCGACACCGATCGAGGCCTGCACCGCCAGCACCCGCGCCCGCAGCCGGGCCGGTAGCGCTCCGCCGAAATTCGCCGCCGCCGCGCCGAACAGCGCCAGGATCAGCACCCAGAGCAGCATCGAGCCCTCGTGATTGCCCCAGGTGCCGGCGATCTTGTAGAGCATCGGCTTCAGCGTATGCGAATTCGCCACCACCACCCGCAGGCTGAAATCGTCGGTGACGAAGGCCCACATCAGCGCGAAGAAGGCATAGCCGACCAGCAGGAACTGCGCATTGGCGGCGGGTTCGGCGACGGCCATCCAGCCGGTCCAGCCCTTCTGGGCGCCGATCAACGGCACCACCATCTGAATCAGCGCAACGGCAAGCGCGAGGATGAGGGCGAAATGGCCAAGCTCGGTAATCATGGCCTCATCATAGGCGGCGAGGCCGCCGCCGCCAATGGCCTGTGCGCGGATGCCGCGGATTTGCCGGTCACATTTGCGGCGACGGCCGGCGGTTCAGCCTCGGCCGCGGTCCCAGTCGCGCAGCGCCGGATTGTCCGCCGCCACGGCAGCAGCGGCGGGATCCGCCGCCGCCCCGCCACCCGCAGGGCCGTCGGACCCGGCCGCCGTCCCCGCCCCAGGCCCGGCCGGCACCACCTTGCCGAGGCGGAAGTAATGCGCCTCGCGAGCGCCGAAATAGAACGAGACGATGGCGCCCAGCAGCCACCACAGCGGCTCGGGCACGGTCGCCAGCCCCGCCATCCGGCCCGAAAAGCCCGCCGGATCGGCCATCGCATAGGCAAACAGTCCCAGCGTACCAAGCGCCAGCAGCGGCCGTGGCATCCGGTTCAACCCGTTCACGAACCGGTCGAAGCCGCCCGGCCCCGCGGCCTGGAACTCGGCCGCCGCCTCGGCCAGCGCCGCCTGATAGGCCTGGGCGGCCAGCTCCAGGCGCCGGGTGGCATTGGGGGTGAAGACCTCCGCCACATTGGCCGCGGTGGCGCCGACCGCCGTCACCGCATCGCTGAACCCCAGAATCTTGCCGATCAGCCCCATGCTCTGGTCCTTTCCTGCACTTGCGCCGCCGATACCCGATAGGCCGGCGCGATGAAGGCTTCCGCCCGCAGGATCCAGCCGCCCTTGCCGCCGTCGCGGCTGCGGGCGAATTTGCGCAGGATCGGGCGCGCATCGGCCAGGGCGTAGTAGTAGTTGCGCCGGGCGATCCCGTAGGCGTCGACGATATGCGCCGGCGCCGCCGCGGTGGCCGCCCGCACGGCGCCCTCGGTCTGCGGCCCGATCACGCCATCGGCCGCGCAGGCGAAGCCCATGCGCGCAACCATCCCCTGCAGCAGCCGCACCGCCGTCGCCCCGGCGTTGACATACATGTCGAAGACCGAGGGCTGCAGCGGCTCCGGCAACCGGTCGAGCTGCGGCGCCCGGTAGTAGTCCGCGACGAAGATGCCCGCCGCTTGCGCCGGCGTCAGCCGCCGCAGATCGGCCGTTGTCACTTGGCCGTCGCCGTCCAAATCCAGCCGGCGCCGCCGCAGGGTGCCCAGTGTCACGCCGAAATTGGTCGCCCCGCCGGGATCGGCGGGATCGTCGACATAGCCGCCCTCGCGGGCGA
>JAKAJW010000447.1 GCA_021813645.1 Pseudomonadota bacterium
GCGGCGGCCGGGCCGACCGCGGCGATCCGGCCGGCCTCGAGCAGCACCGCGCCATGGCTTTCGTGCCGGGCGGCGGCGGGCCCCTCGGCGAAAGGATCGGCGCCAAAGCTCAGGGTCTGGCCCAGAAGCAGCTCGGCCATCGGCGGTTCCTCATGCGATGTTCGGTGCAAACCGTCGCAGTCTAGGGGCGTTTGCGGCCGGCGTAAATTTGCCCATTGCCCTTGTTTCCAAGAAACTCTTTCCGTAAGTCTGCGGGCAAATTCCGACAGCGGGTGAGGCCATTACCGACGAGGCGATCGCGGAGCAGGCACACGACGAGGATCCGCCCGCGCTCGACGCGCGGCGGGTGCGCGATGTGCTGGACGCCGTCGAGGCGAAGGATACCGAGCGGCTGAACGCGCTGCTGGAGCCACTCTACAGCGCCGACATCGCCGACCTTCTGGAGCAGATCAGCGCGCCCGAGCGGCGCGAGCTGCTGCGGCTGTGGAGCCGCGAGATCGACGGCGAGATTCTCTCCGAACTCTCCGAGGGCATCCGCGAGGAGGTCATCGAGCAGCTGCCGCCCGAGGTGCTTTCGGAAGCGGTGCGCGAGCTCGACAGCGACGACGTCGTCGACCTGATCGAGGATCTCGAGGAGCCGCATCAGGAGGCGATCCTCGAGGCGCTCGACGTTGCCGACCGGGTGGCGGTCGAGCAGTCGCTGGCCTATCCGGACTATTCCGCCGGCCGCCTGATGCAGCGCGAGACGGTGGTGGCGCCGGAGCATTGGACGGTGGGCGAGGCGATCGACTACCTGCGCGGTGCCGAATGGCTGCCCGATCAGTTCTACCACGTGATCCTGGTCGATCCGCGCATGCGGCCGCTGGCCAATGTCACCCTGGGCCGAATCCTGTCGGCCAAACGCTCGACCAAGATGCGCGACATCGCCGAAGAGATCTTCCGCACCATCCGTGCCACCGAGAGCGAGACCGAGGTCGCCTATCTGTTCAACCAGTACCACCTGATCTCGGCCCCGGTGGTGGACGATGCCGACCGGCTGGTGGGCGTCATCACCATCGACGACGCGATGAACGTGCTGGACGAGGAGCACGAGGAGGACATCCTGCGCCTGGCCGGTGTCGGCGAGGGCTCGATCACCGACAACTGGATCGAGGTGACCAAGCAGCGTTTCCCCTGGCTGTTCGTCAATCTCTTGACGGCGATCCTCGCCTCGGGGGTGATCTCGATCTTCGAGGGCACCATCTCGAAGATCGTCGCCCTGGCCGTGCTGATGCCGATCGTCGCCTCGCAGGGCGGTAACGCGGCGACCCAGGGGTTGGCGGTGGCGGTGCGGGCGCTGGCGACGAAGAGCCTGACGCGCTCCAACGTGTTGCGGGTGATCCGGCGCGAAATCGCCCAGGGCGTGGCCAATGGCGTGATGTTCGCCCTGGTGATGGGGGTGATCGCCTTCTTCTGGTTCGACCGGCCGATGATCGGCGTGGTGATCGGCATGGCGATGATCATCAACCTGTTCGCCGCCGCCCTGGCCGGGCTCCTGATCCCGCTCGGGCTGGAGAAGATGGGCTTCGATCCGGCACTGGCCTCCGGCGCCTTCGTCACCACGGTGACGGATGTGGTGGGCTTCTTCTCCTTCCTCGGGCTGGCCGGGCTGATCCTGCTGTGAGCCTGGCCGAGCAAAAGGCCGAAGCCCGTCGCCAGGCCTACGCCGCCCGCAAGGCGGCGCATGCCGCGGGGCAGGGCGCGGCGGCCGATCATCTGGCCGCGGTGCTCGCGCCCCATGCCGGCAAGGTGCTGGCCGGCTATCTGCCGATCCGGACGGAGATCGATCCGCGCCCGGCCATGGCCGACTATCGCGGCCCGGTCTGCGTGCCGGTGATCGCGGGGCCGGACCGGCCGCTGGCCTTTCGCGCCTGGCGCCCGGAGACGCCGCTGATCGCGGGCGCCTTCGGCGCGCCGATCCCGGCGGCCGGCGACTGGCTGGAACCCGAGGTGCTGATCGTGCCGCTGGTCGCCTTCGACGCCCGGCTCTGCCGGCTCGGCTATGGCGGCGGCTACTACGACCGCACGCTGGCGCTGCTGCGCGCCCGCCGCCCGACGCTGGCGGTGGGCTTCGCCTATGCCGCCCAGGAGCTGCCGGGCCTGCCGCTGGAGCCGACCGACCAGCCGCTCGATCTGATCGTGACCGAGGCGGGGGTGCGCCGGGCGGGCGGCTGAGCCCTGCCGCTGCCGAACGACCGCCGGCCCGCCATTTCCGCTTGCCCGGCCGCCGCCGGCCGCCTAATCCTCGGCGCATGAAACTTCTGTTCCTGGGCGATGTGATGGGCCGGTCCGGCCGGACCGCGCTGGCCGAGCGCCTGCCGAAGCTGCGGGCGGACTGGGGCCTCGATTTCGTCGTGGTCAATGCCGAGAACGCCTCTTCCGGCGCCGGTCTGACCCCCGAGCATGCCCGGCTGCTGCTGCAGGCCGGGGCGGATTGCCTGACGCTGGGCGACCACGCCTTCGACCAGAAGGAGATGCTGTCCTTCATCGAAAGCGAGCCGCGTATCCTGCGGCCACTGAACTTCGCCAAGAGCGCGCCGGGCAAGGGCGCGCGGCTGTTCACCGCGACCCAGGGGCGCAAAGTGCTGGTGGCGCAGGCGCTGGGTCAGGTGTTCATGAAGCGGCCGTTCGACGATCCGTTCTCGGCGCTCGACGCGGTGCTGAAGGCGCATCCGCTGGGCGGGCTGGCGCAGGCGATCATGGTCGATTTCCATGCCGAGGCGACCAGCGAGAAGATGGCGATGGGCCATTGGTGCGACGGCCGGGCGAGCCTCGTCGTTGGCACCCATACCCATGTGCCGACCGCTGACGCCCAGATCCTGACCGGCGGCACCGCCTATCTGACCGACGCCGGCATGTGCGGCAGCTACGATTCGGTGATCGGCATGGAGAAGGCCGAGCCGCTGCGCCGCTTCATCACCGGCATGGCCAAGGGCCGGTTCGAGCCGGCCGGCGGCCCGGCCACGCTGTCGGGCCTCTATGTCGAGACCGACGACCGCAGCGGCAAGGCGCAGAAGCTGGCGATGATCCGGGTCGGCGGCCGGCTGGCCGAGGCGCTGCCCTAGGCCGGGGCCGCGCCGGCCGGGCCGGGGGCCGGCCTTGGGGCGTCAGGCTGGAGTGCCACGTGAGGGCTTGCCAGCGGGCGCCGGGTCAGGAAGCATCGGCCGACAAGCACGGAGGGCCACATGTTCGGCATCGCGCTTTCCGGCACGCCCGCCGCCGTCGTCGCCCTGGCGATCATCGCGGTCATGCTGGTGATGTTCGTCCGCGAGACCTATCCGGTCGAGGTGGTGGCGCTGACCGGGGCGGCGGTGATGATCCTGCTCGGCATCCTGCCCGAGCGCGAGGCGCTGCATGTGCTGTCGAACGAGGCGCCCTGGACCATCGCCGCGCTCTTCATCATCGTCGGTGCCCTGGTGCGGACCGGGGCGCTGGAATGGGTGACGCAGGCGGCCGGCCGGATGACCCAGGCACGGCCGAAGACCACGCTTCTCTTGCTGTCGGTCGGGGTGGTGGCGGTTTCGGGTTTCGTCAACAACACGCCGG
>JAKAJW010000220.1 GCA_021813645.1 Pseudomonadota bacterium
TGCTGCAACCGCTTCAGCTCGATCTGCATTTCCTTGCGCAGCTTGTAGTCTAGCGCCGAGAGCGGTTCGTCGAGCAGCAGCACCTTCGGCTGCGGCGCCAGCGCGCGGGCGAGCGCCACCCGCTGCTGCTGGCCGCCGGAAATCTGCGAGGTCTTGCGGTCGCGCAGGGTCTCCATGCGGACGAGCTTCAGCATCGCCTCCACCCGCTCGGCGATCTCGGCCTTCGGCCGGCCGAGCATCTCCAACCCGAAGCCGACGTTCTGGCCCACGGTCATATGCGGGAACAGCGCATAGTTCTGGAACACCGTGTTGATCGGCCGCTTGAACGGCGGCAGCCGGGCGATGTCCTGACCCGAAAGGCGGATTTCCCCCGAGGTCGGGTAGTCAAACCCGGCGATCAGCCGCAGCAGCGTCGTCTTTCCGCAGCCCGAGGGGCCGAGCAGCGTGAAGAACTCGTTCTGCCCGATATCGACGGCGACCTCGCTCAGGGCGACCACTCGGTGTTCCCCTGCGCCGAACACCTTGCTCACGTTCCGGATCGAAATTGCTGGCTCGGCCAAGGCGGCCGCTGACGCCGTGTTCATCCCTGAGGCTTGCATCCCACTCTCCCCAGGGAAATTCAGACCACAGCCGGTCACGCTTTGCAATCGCGCCGATGAAGTTTTCGTGAGCATGCCGTGAACCGCCCTCCGTCGATGGTCGGCGCAAGAGTCGCCTTAGGGCGATCGTCGCCATCGGCCGGGCCGGCGCCAGCGCATTGACCGCCCGCCCTCCCCCCGGCCGAAAACTCTGCCGCGTTCGCCCATAATTCCGGCACTCAGCTTTCCCCTGCGGCACTTATGAAACGCCGGGACGCATCAGTTGCAGTTGTGGACGGAAGCGCCCGCTCCGGATGCGGCAAAGGCGGCCCCAACCCGACACCTTCCCCTTGTCCTGCGCCGGCCTGCCCCTCTAGGCTACCGGCGATTTCACCACGCGGGGCCGCGATGCGCACGATCTTCTCTCCCAAACATGCCGGTCACTCCGGTCAACTCGAGCTTGTGGCCGGGGCGCTCGTTCCGGGTTTCGAAAAACCGTCGCGCGCCGAATACATCCGGGCCCGGATCGACGCCGTGGGCCTCGGCCCGGTCTCGGAACCCGCCACGCATGACCTTGCCGCCGCGCTCCGGGTTCACGCCGAGGATTTCATCGCGCTGCTGCCCAAGGTCTGGGACATGTGGACGGCCGAGGGCAAGAGCGGCACCGCCCTGCCGTTCACCTGGCCCACCCGCGGGCTGCGCGGCGACAAGCGGCCGGAACGGATCGACGCGCTGCTCGGCTTCTACTCCTTCGATGCCGGAGCGGGTTTCGTCCCCGGCACCTGGGAGGCGGTGAAGTCCTCCTATGACACGGCCCTGACGGCGGCGGAACTGGTCGACGGCGGCGAGCGGGCCGCCTTCGCGCTGTGCCGGCCGCCGGGGCACCATGCCGGCGCCGCCTTCATGGGCGGATATTGCTTCATCAACAACGCCGCCGTCGCCGCGCAGTGGTTTCGCGACCGCGGTGCCGCCCGCGTCGCGGTGCTCGATGTCGACTATCACCATGGCAACGGCACACAGGAAATCTTCTACGCCCGGCCGGATATCGCCGTCTTCAACCTGCACGCCGATCCGATGGTGGAGTTTCCCTTCTTCCTCGGCCATGCCGACGAACGCGGCACGGGTGCCGGCGAGGGGTTCAACCACAATTACCCGATGCCCTTCGGCACCGACTGGACGGCCTGGAGCGCCGCGCTGGAAGATGCCTGCGCCAAGCTTGCCAACTACGGCCCGGACGCCGTCGTCGTCTCGCTCGGGGTGGACACGTTCGAAAAGGACCCGATCAGCCGGTTCCGCCTGACCTCCGCCGACTATCCCAAGATCGGCGCCCGGATCGCCAAGCTCGGCCTGCCGACGCTCTTCGTCATGGAAGGCGGCTATGCAGTGGAAGAGATCGGGGTGAATGCGGTCGGCGTGCTGACCGGCTTCGAGGGGGGCTGAGGCCGCCCCCTCGTCTTCGACCCAACCGTCCGGCCGGCACGGCTGGCCAAAGCTACGGGAGGCCCCCATGATCGAGGGTTACGCAGAGATGGACGCCACCGCGCTGGCCGCTCTGGTGGCGCGGGGCGAGGTGACGCCCGACGAGTTGCTCGACTCGGCGCTCGAGGCGACCGAGGCGCTGAATCCGAAGCTGAATGCCGTGGTGCTGATCCAGGAGGGCGTCGCCCGCGCGGCGATCCGCGCCGGACTGCCCCCCGGCCCGCTGCGCGGCGTCCCGTTCCTGCTCAAGGATCTCGGCTGCGAAGCCGTGGATTTCCCGTCGCACAACGGCTCTCACCTGTTCCGCAACACCCGCTATTCCCGCGACAGCGCCATCTTCGCCCGCATCAAGGCCACCGGCTGCGTCCCCTTCGCCCGCACCACCTCGCCCGAAGGCGGCATCGGTCCGGCGACCGAGGCGGCCGTCTACGGCGGCCCGACCCGCAACCCATGGGACCTCTCCCGCACCTCGGGCGGCTCCTCCGGCGGCTCCGGCGCCGCGGTGGCGGCCGGCATCGTCCCGGCCGCACATGGCTCCGACGGCGGCGGCTCGGTGCGGATCCCGGCCTCGTCCTGCGGCCTTTTCGGCTTCAAGCCCACCCGCGCGCGTCTGCCGGACGGACCCTTTGCCGGCGAGGGCTGGGCCGGCATGGCGATCGACGGCTTTCTCACCCGCTCGGTCCGCGACAGCGCGGTCCTGCTCGATGCCTGCGAGGGGGCGGATCTGGGCGCGCCCTACTGGGCCCCGCCGCTCGGCCGTGGCTATGCCGCCGCGATCAGCCGGCCGCCGCGCCGGCTCCGCATCGCGCTCTGCGACACCACGCTCACCGGCGCCGCCATCCATGCCGAATGCCGTGCGGCCGTGCAGCAGACGGCAAGACGGCTGGAGAGCCTCGGCCATCACGTGGCGCCCGCCCGGCCGGAGGCCGACACCGAACCGATGCTGCGCGCCTGGACCGACATCGTTGCCTGCGGCACCGCGCTGTCGATCCAGAAAGCCCTCAAGGGCCGCCCGCTCGGCGCGGATGACGTCGAGCCCGTCTCCCGCAGCGCCGTCGCCCATGCCGCCGGCATTCCCGGCACCCGCTACCTCGAGGCGGTCGGCATCGTTCACGCCTATGGCCGCCAGATGGCCACCTTCTTCGAGCACTGGGACATTCTCTTGACGCCGACCCTCGCCGAACCGCCCGCGAAGATCGGGCGCTTCGCCCATAGCGCCGAGGATTACGTCGCCTTCCGCACCGGCCCCGAGGGCGTCTTCGCCTATTCGCCCTACACCGCGGCCTTCAACGCCACCGGCCAGCCAGCCGCGTCGCTGCCGCTCCACATGACCGCCGACGGGCTGCCCGTCGGCATCCATCTCGCCGCCCGGTTCGGCGCCGACGAAGAGCTGATCGCGCTTTGCGCCGAACTGGAGCTGGCATCGCCCTGGGCCCACCGGCGCCCGCCGCTGCACGCCTGAGCCGCCGCCGCCCCACCGCAATCCCGCCAGGCCCCAGCCGCCACTCAGCGGGCGGCCGCCGCAT
>JAKAJW010000124.1 GCA_021813645.1 Pseudomonadota bacterium
CTGGCAAGCGCCGCAGATGGCGGTGGCGTCGGGGCGGCGGAAACGCTTTATATGGAACTCAGACAGGGAACCAAGCCGGTCGACCCCGAAGACTGGTTCGTCAAGGCAAAGGAATAGGACGATATGAAGAAGTTCGTGATGGCCGCACTGGGCGGCACGGTCGCCGGGCTGGTCCTGACCACCCAGGTGGCCGGCCCGCTCCTGGCGCAGACCACCCAGGACAGCTCCTCCGTCTACCAGCAGCTCGACCTGTTCGGCACCGTCTTCGAACGCATCCGCCAGCAATATGTGGAGCCGGTCGACGCCAAGAAACTCATCGAGGCGGCGATCAACGGCATGTTGACCTCGCTCGACCCGCATTCCTCCTACATGGACGCCAAGGAATACGCGGCCATGCAGGTCCAGACCAAGGGCGAGTTCGGCGGCCTCGGCATCGAGGTCACCATGGACCAGGGCTATATCAAGGTCGTCTCGCCGATCGACGGCACCCCCGCCGCCTCGGCCGGCATCAAGCCGGGCGACTATATCGTGAAGGTCGACGGCCAGTCGGTGATGGGCCTGACGCTCGACCAGGCGGTGGAGCTGATGCGCGGCCCGGTCGGCTCGCAGATCAAGATCGAGCTGGTGCGCAAGGACGTCAAGGATCCGATCGACATCACCCTGACCCGCGACACGATCAAGCTCACGGCCGCCAAGGGCTATCTCGAAGGCAATACCGCCGTGCTGCGGCTGACCACCTTCAACGACCAGACCTATGACGACATGAAGAACGGGCTCGACAAGGCGCTGAAGGAGGCCGGTGGCCTCGACAAGATCAACGGCGTCGTGCTCGACCTCAGGAACAACCCCGGCGGCCTGCTGACCCAGGCGATCAAGGTCTCCGACGCCTTCCTGAACCAGGGCGAGATCGTCTCCACCCGCGGCCGCAACCCGGGCGACGGCGAACGCTGGAACGCCACGCCGGGCGATCTCATCAACGGCAAGCCGATCGTGGTGCTGATCAACGGCGGCACCGCCTCGGCGGCGGAGATCGTCACCGGCGCTCTGCAGGACCATCACCGGGCGATCGTGATCGGCACCAAGAGCTTCGGCAAGGGCTCTGTGCAGACGATCATCCCGATCAAGGGCGAAGGCGCGATGCGGCTGACCACGGCGCGCTACTACACGCCCTCGGGCCGCTCGATCCAGGCGCTCGGCATCTCGCCCGACATCGTGGTGCCGCAGGAAACCGCCAAACCGTTGCCGGCCAACGAGCAGAGCAACCAGCCCGCGTCGGAAGCCGATCTGAAGGGCATCCTGTCGAACGACTCGATGACCGAGGCGGAGAAGAAGCAGTATCTGGCCGAACAGAAGGCCGCCGCCGACGAGGCCAAGCTGCGCGACAAGGACTTCCAGTTGGCCTATGCCATCGACATCCTGAAGGGTCTCGCCGTGGCGGCCGAAGCCAAGGCCGCGGCGCCCTTGGCCGCGCCGGCGCCGGCCAGCGAGCCAAAAAAGAACTGATCGGGGCGGTCGGGGCCCCGCGCCCCGGCCCATTTGACATGAGCCAAGACACGAACGCCAAGGAAAGCCACGGCCTGCTGCCCTATCGCGAGGGCGCCGGGGTCGTGCTGATCAATCCCCAGGGCCTGATCTTCGCCGGCCGCCGGCGCGACACCCAGGCGCCGGCCTGGCAGATGCCGCAGGGCGGCATCGATCCGGGCGAGCGGCCCGCCGAGGCGGCGCTGCGCGAGCTGTGGGAGGAAACCGGCGTGACCGCCGATCTGGTCGAGCGGCTGGCCGAAACGCCCGACTGGATCAGCTACGACCTGCCCGCGGATCTGATCGGCAAGGTCTGGAAGGGCCGCTACCGCGGCCAGCGCCAGCGCTGGTTCCTCTACCGCTTCCACGGCCGCGACGAGCAGGTGAACATCGCCACCGACCATCCGGAATTCTCCGACTGGCGCTGGATCGGCGCGGCCGAGATGCTGGCGGCGATCGTGCCGTTCAAGCGGGCGCTCTACGAGGAGGTCATCGCCGCCTTCCGGCCCTGGCTGGCCTAGGCGCCCGCCGGCGCCCCGGCCCCGATCAGCGGCTGCGGCCCGTCGAACACCCGGCCGACCCGGTGCTGGCGGATGTCCGCGCCCTCGCGCAGCAGGAACAGCGCATCAAGCCCCTGTGCCCGCGCCAGCGCCGGCCCGGCATCCTCGCCGGCGACCAGCAGCGCCGTGGCCCAGCCGTCCGCCTCCATGCAGGAGGGGTTCACCACACTGACCGAGGCGAGCCGGCTCTTGGTCGGCCCGCCCAGCCGCGGGTCCATCGTATGCGACAGCCGGGCCCGGCCGATCTCGACCCAATGCCGGTAGTCGCCCGAGGTGGCCACCGCCCCATCCTGCAGCGCGATCATGCCCAGCGGCGCGCGGCGGTCGTGCTCGGGCCGCTCCACCGCCACCGTCCAAGCCGTTCCGTCCGGCCGCCGACCGCGTGCCACCAGCTCGCCGTCGAGCGACACCAGCGCATCGGCGATGCCCCGGCCCGCCAGCACCCGCATCATCTCATCCGCCGCGAACCCCTTGGCGATCCCGCTCAGGTCGAGCGCCATCGGCGCATGCCGGCGGACCCGAAGGTTGCCGGGGTCGATCTCCACCAGCTCATGCGCCGGCTTCAACCGGTGGCCAAGCTGGGCGGTGATCCGTCCGGTATCAGGCTGCCGGCCGGCCGCGCCGAACCCCCAGGCCGTCACCAGATCGCCGACCCCGATATGGAACAGCCCCTCCGACAGCCGGCCGATCCGCAGCCCGGCCTGCAGCACCCGAAACAGCTCCGCCGGCACCGTCTGCCAGCTGCCGACCGCGGCGCGGTTCAGCCGCATCAGATCCGAACCGGGCTTCCAGGTCGACATCTGGCCGTCCACCCGGTCCACCGCCGCCTGCAGCAGATGGCGCAGCCCCGCCAGATCCGCCTCGGTCAGATCCCGCGCCGCCGGGCCGGCGAGGATCGCCGACCAGCGGGTGCCCATGGTGGCGCCGTTCAGCACCTGGCGGGCCGGCGCGGCCTCGCTCTCAGTAGACATCTTCGACGTAGCGCCCCTCGGCCTTCAGCGCGACGGTGCTCAGCCCCATCGGCGCGATCGCGGCATCCAGCGCCTGCATCACCCCGGCCGCCATCTCGGCCCCGCCGCAGACCATGATCTGCGCGCCGCGATGGATCAGCTTGCGCAGCCGATGGGCGTCCTGGGCGATCCGGTCCTGGACATAGGCGCGGTCGTGGCTGCGCGAGAAGGCGGTGGTCAGCGAGGTCAGCCGCCGTTCGTCCAGCCAGCCCTCGATCTCTTCGGCATAGAGGAAGTCGGATCGCGGATCGCGGCCGCCGAAGTAAAGATGCATCGCCTGGCCACGGGCATTGCCGCGGATGAAGCCGGCCAGCGGCCCGATTCCGGTGCCGGCAGCGATCAGGATCACCGGCCGGCGCCCGCGCAGCGGCCGGAAGTCGGGGTTCGGCTTCACGAAGACCTCGACCATCTCGCCCGGCTCCAGACTGTGCAGGAAGCCCGAGCAGTTGCCGCCCGGATGCTTGCGCACACAGATCTCCAGGAAGCCGTCGCGGCTCGAGGAGGCCAGCGAATAGTAGCGCGGCATGTCGCTGTCCGGCGGCAGGATGCCAGCCAGATCGCCCGCGTTGAACCGCGGCAGGCCGCTGCGTCGGGTCAGCCGCTCCCACAGGTTGCCGCCCACCTCAGGCGCAGCGAAGCGCAGCACGGCGGTCGGCGCCTGCACCTCGTGGCCGTAGTCGATCCGTTCGATCAGCTGCAACACGCGGGTGCGTGGCCGCACCGGCTGATAGTTCAGCTCCAGCGCATGGCCGAGATAATCGCCCACGGCGCGGCCCCAGCGGGCGAATTCCTGCGCCGATTGGCGGTCGATGGTGTCGTAGGGCAGCATCGCGTGCCAGCGCCGTTCGTCCAGCGCCACCGCCACGTCATAGCCGAACTGGCTGAACTTCGGGAACTGCCGGTCGCCGAAGCCAAGCAGCGCCACCGGAAAGCGCGGCGGGTTCTTGATCTTCTCCAGCCGCGCCAGGAAGCTGCGGGCGGACGCAGGGGCGCCACCGTCGCCATGGGTCGAGGTCAAGAGGAACATCCGCTCGGCATGGGCATAGTGCTTCGCCAGCGTGTTCATCGAGCCGGTGTGGCAGCGGTAGCCCTGCTGGGTCAGCGCGTCGTGCAGCGTGCGGGCAAAACCCCAGGTCGCGTTGGTCTCGCTGCCGACCAGGATGATCGTATCGGCGGAATGGGCGGTGTGGTTGTGCTGGATCCGCGGCAGCGACCGCCGCCGCCGCCACCAAAGCAGCACCCCGGTCGCCGACAGGAACGGCGCGCCCAGCGCGGCAAGGCCAAGCAGCAGGCCGAGCGACCAGAACCCCTCGCCGGTGTGCAGCATGTAGATCGTCTCGAAGACCTGCTTGGCCAGGCCGTTCGGCGTCCAGTTCAGCATCGCGCCGTTGGCCTGGGCGACATAGCCCTGCCCGGCCGCGGTGGTGACGGTGAAGACATCCGTCGGGTCGGTCGGATAGGTCAGCGAACGCAGCTGATCGACCGGCACCGCCTGCAGCGCCGGCATCTGGGCAATCGCCATCGGCTGTCCCGGCGGGACCGCGGAGGGAAACGGCGCCATCTGCGCCAGCCCGTTCGGGATGAGGTCGAAATTGGTCAGCGAGATGTAGATCCCGGTCAGCGCCGAGAACACCAGCCCGACCATGACATAGCGCGCCACCACGACATGCAGCCGCTCCCAGGTCGAGCCGCGCGGCCGGGCGAAGAAGCGCCGCCAGCCGCCCATCCGGCGCGCCAGCAGCATCGCGCCGCTGACGCAGAGCGTGATCAGCGCCAGCGAGGTCAGCGCCGAGGCGAGCCGCCCCGCCTTGCCCATCAGCAAGGCGCGGTGGAAGCCGTAGAGCCAGCGGTAAAGCGCGCTCTGGTTATCGGGTCCGAGCACGCGGCCGGTGCTCGGGTCGATCAGGTCGGTGCCCATTCCGTTGTCGTCGGAATAGTCCGCAGTGATCGTGCCGGAGGGCGCGCGGGTGAGCTGGCTCACCCCCGGCACCGCCTTGGCGACCGCGGCGGCCAGATCCGCCACGGTGAGTTGCGGCGCCGGCGCCGCCGGCGCGGTCAGCGCGTCATAGGCGGGCACGACCGAAAGCATCGCCCCGGAGGCGGCGATGACCAGGATCAGCGCCGCGGCGATCAGGCCGGGAAGTTTGTGAACCGAGCGAAGCATCCTGGCCAGCTCACATCCGGTAGTAGAATTCGTTGATATAGCCGTGCGTCCGCACCACCCGGCCATTGTCCTGGGTGGACAGCGGGATGCGCACATCCTCGCGCGACGGCCGGGCATAGGCCTTGGAATCGACCACCAGCGAATAGCCCGCGTTGATCAGCGAATCCGCGATATCGGTGTGGATGGTCAGGGTCTGGCCGGAGCCGACCGAGGCGCCCGTCACCCCGTCCACCCCGCGCCAGTTGCCGTGGTTGGCCCGGTCCCAGGCGACCAGCTCGTGGTAGATCCAATGGTGCCGGCCGGCCATCCAGACCGTCTTCACGTATTGGTTGTTCGGCCCCACCAGGTAAAGCGCCACATAGGCGCCGCTCCAGCCGCCGAACCGGTTCATCCGCGCAACGATGGTGACGGTGCGTGCCTTCGCCTGATAAGGCAACGCGAGCGCCGCGGCGAGGACCGCGGCGATGACGGTATTCTTCATGTATGGACTCCGTGCCTTGTTTTGGGTCTGCCCCTTTTTTGTCAGTCTGCGGGCGCTCCGCTGACGCCACGCTTACAGTCATGGCCGGTTTCGCTGCACTGCGGCTTCGCATCTGCGTGATTGGCGGGTGATCGGGCGGGACTCCGGACTCCAAACGAGAACAAAACAGGAATATCCTGGCGGCCCCCGACTCACCCGCCGCTGCCCATGCCCTTCGTCGAACTCTCCGCCACCTCCAACTTCAGCTTCCTCACCGGCGCCTCGCACCCCGAGGAATACATCCAGCGCGCCGCCGCGCTCGGCCTGCCGGCGCTGGCCCTGGCCGATGAGAATTCGGTCGCCGGCATCGTCCGCGCCCATGCCGCGGCGCGCGAGATCGCCCGCAGCGCGCCGCAGGGTGCCCCCCGGCTGATCCCGGCCGCCCGGCTGGTGCTGGCCGATGGCTTCCGCCTCACCGCCCTGCCGCGCGACCGCGCCGCCTGGGGCCGGCTCTGCCGCCTGCTCACCCTGGGCCGGCGGGCGGCGCGCAAGGGGCGCTGCCAGCTCGGCTTCGACGATCTGCTGGCCTGGGGCGAGGGGATGGAGCTGCTGCTGCACCCCGACGACGCGCCGCCGGCCGGCTGGCCGGAACGGGCGCGGAAGCTGGTTCGCCGCTTCCCCGGCCAGGTCGGGCTGCTGCTCGCCCCGGCCTATGACGGCCAGGATGCCGCCCGCTTCGCCCGGCTCTCGGCGCTCGCCGACCGGCTCGGCATCCCCACCGTCGCCTCCGGCCTGCCGCTGATGCATCACGGCCGCCGCCGCCGGCTCGCCGACGTGCTGACCGCGATCCGCACCGGCACCCGGGTCGACGCGCTCGGCCGCGCCGCGCTCGCCAATGCCGAACGCCGGCTGCGCTCCGAGGCGGAGATGCTGCGGCTCTTCCCCGGCCGCGAGGAGGCCGTCCACCGCACCGCGGAGATCGCCGCCCGGCTGCGCTTCTCGCTCGACGAGCTGCGCTACGAATACCCGTCCGAAACGCAGGCGGGCGAGCCGCCGCCCGCCCGGCTCGCCCGGCTGGCGCAGGAAGGCCTCGCCCGGCGCTACCCCGAGGGCATCCCGCCCCGCGTTCAGGGCATGCTCGACCACGAACTCGCGCTGATCGGCAAGCTCCGCTACGAGCCCTATTTCCTCACCGTCCACGACATCGTGGGGTTCGCCCGCGGGCGCGGCATCCTCTGCCAGGGCCGCGGCTCGGCCGCCAATTCGGTCTGCTGCTACGCGCTCGGCATCACCGAAGTCTCGCCCGAGGTCGGCGCCATGGTGTTCGAGCGCTTCGTGTCGGAAGCGCGCGACGAGCCGCCCGACATCGACGTCGATTTCGAACACGAGCGGCGCGAGGAGGTGATCCAGCACATCTACGCCAAATACGGCCGCCACCGCGCCGGGCTCTGCGCCACCGTCATTCATTACCGCGGCAAGCGGGCGGTGCGCGAGGTCGGCCAGGCGATGGGCCTGTCCGCCGATACCGTCGCCGCCATGTCCTCGCAGATCTGGGGCTGGGGCAGCGGCGCCATGCCCGAAGAGCGCCTGCGCGAGCTCGGCTTCGACCCGACCGAGCCGCGGCTGAAGCTGACCATGGAGATCATCGCCGAAATCGAGGGCTTTCCCCGCCATCTCTCCCAGCATGTCGGCGGCTTCGTCATCACCGAGGGCCGGCTGGACGAACTGGTGCCGATCGAGAATGCGACGATGGAAGACCGCACCGTGATCTGCTGGGACAAGGACGACATCGACGCGCTCGGCATCCTCAAGGTCGATGTGCTCGCCCTCGGCATGCTCACCTGCATCCGCAAGGCCTTCGCGCTGATCGAGGCCCATCACGGCACGCGCTACACGCTGGCCAACGTGCCGCCGGAGGATCCCGAGGTCTACAACATGCTCTGCCGGGCGGATTCGCTCGGCGTGTTCCAGGTCGAAAGCCGGGCGCAGATGAACTTCCTGCCGCGGATGCGGCCGCGGCGGTTCTACGATCTGGTGATCCAGGTGGCGATCATCCGCCCCGGACCGATCCAGGGCGACATGGTGCATCCCTTCATCCGCCGCCGAAACGGCCAGGAAGCGGTGGCCTTTCCCTCCGACGCCCTGGGCGAGGTGCTGCGGAAAACCCTCGGCGTGCCGCTGTTCCAGGAACAGGCGATGCAGATCGCCATCATCGGCGCCGGCTTCACCCCGGAAGAGGCCGACCGCCTGCGCCGTTCGCTCGCCACCTTCCGCAGGAACGGCAATGTCTCCGACCTGCGCGACCGTTTCCTGGCGGGAATGCGCGCCAATGGCTATGACGATGACTTCTCCGCCCGCTGCTTCAGCCAGATCGAGGGCTTCGGCAGCTACGGCTTCCCCGAAAGCCATGCCGCCAGCTTCGCGCTGCTGGTCTATGCCTCGGCCTGGCTGAAGCGACATCATCCCGGCATCTTCGCCTGCGCGCTGCTGAACGCCCAGCCGATGGGGTTTTACGCTCCGGCGCAGATCCTGCGCGACGCCCGCGAACATGGGGTGGAAATCCGCCCGGTCTGCGTGAACGCCTCCACCTGGGACAATGCGATGGAACCCACCAGCCAGGGCCTCGCCCTGCGGCTCGGCTTCCGTCAGATCAAATCCCTGCCCGAGCGGGCGGCGCGGGCGCTGGTGATGGCCCGCGGCAACGGCTACCGCGCGGTCGAGGATCTCTGGCGCCGGGCCGGGCTGTCGCGCGGCGCGCTCGCCGCCTTGGCCGAGGCCGACGCCTTCGCCGCCCTCGGCCTCAGCCGTCGCGCCGCACTCTGGCAGGCCCGCGCCCTGCCCGACGGCACGCCGCTGCCGCTCTTCGCCGACGATCTCGACGGCGAGGCGATCGCCGAACCCGAGGTGGCCCTGCCCGAGATGACGCTCGGCGAAGAGGTGGTCGAGGATTACGCCGCGCTGCGGCTGACCCTGCGCGCCCATCCGCTGGCCCTCCTGCGCCGGCTGCTGACGGCAGAGCCGGAACGGGCGTGACGGGGCGGGCGCAGGCTAGGGCGCAGGCCGGGGGCGGGCGTTGCGCAAACCGCCCGGCGACCGTTCGCAACGTCGGTTTCACGTCGGTGCGAAATCGGTGTCAAATCGGTTCCAAATCGGCATGCCGATTTTGCTGCCCGCTCAGGGACTTGCCCGCCGGTTTCCGGGCCCGGCCCAGGGCGCGACCGCTCGCCGGGCGCGCCAAATGGCAGCACGATTATTTCTTCCTGCATACATATTGCATAACATTCTTGCGCGAGCGACCGCGCCCCACTATGCTGCAGCGCAACATGACCGATGGAATCCCCCCGATGCTCGACCAGTCCACCGACAATCTGCCGCGCGGCACGATCTGCATCGAAGACCTGGAAATCGGCATGTCCCGCCATCTCACCAAGCGGGTAACCGACCGGGACATAGCGCTTTTCGCCGAAATCTCGACCGACCGGAACCCCGTCCACCTGGACGACGACTACGCCCGCGACACGATCTTCGAGGGCCGCATCGCGCATGGCATGCTCACCGCCGGGCTGATCTCCGCCGTGATCGGCGAACAGCTGCCCGGCCATGGCTCGGTCTATCTCGGCCAGTCGCTGAAGTTCCTCGCCCCGGTCCGCCCCGGCGATCTCGTCCGCGCCGAGGTCACCGTCCTCACCCTCGACCACGCCCGCCGCCGTGTCACCCTTGATTGTCGCTGCCTTGTGGGCGATACGGTCGTGCTGAAAGGCGAGGCGCTGGTGCTGGCGCCAAGCCGCAAGTTCGACTGACGGCGGGTTCCCCCGCCCGGGGGCAGATGCAGGTTTTCAAGACATGGCAAGGGCTTGAGCCTGCATCCCGCGGGGCCGCCGTGGCCATGGGCAACTTCGACGGCGTGCATCTCGGCCATCAGGCGGTGATCGATCTTGCCCGCCGCGCCGCCGCGCCCGCGACGCCGTTGGGCGTCGTCACCTTCGAGCCGCACCCCCGTCAGTTCTTCGCGCCCGACGCCCCGCCGTTCCGCCTGATGAATGCCGAGGCGCGCCGCCACCGCCTGGAAAAACTCGGCGTGGCAAGGCTCTACGAGCTCCCTTTCGATCCCGCGCTGGCCGCCATGAGCCCCCGCGCCTTCGCCGAAGTCGTGTTGACCGAAGGGCTCGGCATCGCCCATGTCGTGGTCGGTGCCGATTTCCGCTTCGGCAAGGGCCGCACCGGAACCGCCGCCGATCTCGCCGAACTGGGCCGCGGCCTCGGCTTCGGCACGACCGTTGCCGAACTCGTCCACGACGACGGCGCCGAGATTTCCTCGACCGCGATCCGCCTCGCCTTGTCAGAGGGCCGCCCGCGCGACGCCGCCCGCATGCTCGGCCATTGGCATCGCATCGAAGGCCCCGTGCTGCACGGCGACAAGCGCGGCCGCGACCTCGGCTTTCCCACCGTCAACATGGCGATCGCGGGCCTCCATCCGCCTCGCTTCGGGATCTATGCGGTTAAGGTCGACGTCCTTTCCGGGCCCTATGTCGGCACCTACGACGGCGCCGCAAGTCTCGGTACCCGGCCGACTTTCGGCGAAAACCTCCCCAATTTCGAAACCTTCCTGTTTGACTTCGCCGGCGATCTCTACGGCGCCGATCTCTCGGTCGCGCTGGTCGACTTCCTGCGACCCGAGATCCGCTTCACCTCGCTGCCAGAATTGATCGCCCAGATGGAACAGGACTGCGCGGAGGCCCGCGAGCGGCTCTCGTCGATCTGAGCTTCGCGACCGTTTCGACACGCATTCGGCGGCGCGTGGCAATAGACACGGGCGAGGCCCCTTCCCTTTCGCCGAACCGCGCGCCACTGTGCCAGCCATGACCGACCCGATCCCTCGCGACCACCTGCGCCCTCGCTTCTGGCAGCGCCCGCTCGACACGCTGACCCCGCGCGAGTGGGAGGCGCTCTGCGATGGGTGTGGCAAATGCTGCCTGAACAAACTCGAGGACGAGGACACGGGCGAAGTGGCCTTCACCCGGCTCGCCTGTCGGCTGCTCGACGGCGAAACCTGCCGCTGCGGCCAATACGAGATCCGGCGTCAATTCGTGCCGGAATGTGTCTTCCTGACCCCGAAGACGATCGCCGACGTCGCCTATTGGCTGCCCCGAACCTGCGCCTACAAGCTGCTCCATGAGGGCAAGCCGCTGCCTGACTGGCACCCGCTACTAACCGGCGATCCCGACAGTACCCACCGCGCCGGCCAGTCCGTGCGCGGCTGGACGGTGCCGGAATACGAAGTGCCGGAAGAAGATTGGGAAGATTACATCATCGAAGAGGAGTCCTGATGTTCTTCGTCTCCGACAATGCCTCGCCGGTCGCGCC
Organism: Pseudomonadota bacterium; assembly: GCA_021813645.1. Classification (GTDB taxonomy): domain Bacteria; phylum Pseudomonadota; class Alphaproteobacteria; order Rhodobacterales; family Rhodobacteraceae; genus Solirhodobacter. The sequence goes on from JAKAJW010000124.1 coordinate 11,080, forward strand.
AGAGGTTCTGGATGCGCTCGCGCGCGCAAATGAAGGCTATGCGATGCCCTACGGGGCCGATGCGCTGATGGCCGAGGTGCGCGCCAAGATCCGCGAGGTCTTCGAGGCGCCGGAAGCCGCCGTCTATCTGGTCGCCACCGGCACTGGCGCCAATGCCCTGTCGCTCGGCTTCATGTGCCCGCCCTGGGCCACCGTCTTCTGTCACCGCCATGCGCATATCTCGGAAGACGAATGCGCTGCCGGCGAATTCTACACCGGCGGCGCCAAACTGACCCTGATCGACGGCCCGGGCGCCAAGATCACGCCGGCGGCTCTGGCCCAGGCGATCGCCGAGGCGACCAACCCCGATGTGCATCACGTCCGGCTCGGCATGTTGAGCCTGACCAACCTCACCGAGCGCGGCGCCGCCTATACGCCGGCCGAGGTGGCCGAACTGACGGCCCTCGCCAAGGCCGCCGGCATGCCAAGCCATATGGATGGCGCGCGCTTCGCCAATGCACTCGTGGCGACCGGAGCGACGCCGGCCGAAATGACCTGGAAGGCCGGTATTGACGTGCTCTCCTTCGGCGGCACCAAGAACGGGCTGATGGGGGCAGAGGCCGTCGTACTGTTCGATCCGGCCAAGGCGATCGAGTTCGAGTTGCGTCGGATGCGCGGCGGGCACCTCTTCTCCAAGCACCGCTATCTCTCCGCGCAGATGGCAGCCTATCTGAAGGATGGGCTCTGGCTGAAGCTCGCCGCGCAGGCCAACGCCAGCGGCCAGCGACTCGCCAAGGGCCTTGCTGCAATTCCGGGCGTTGAAGTGCAGGCCGCGCCGGCAGCGAACCTGATGTTTGTTCGCATGCCGCGCTCCGCCCATGCCCGGGCTCGTGCCGCCGGTGCGGCCTACTACCTGATGTCCTCCGACGATGTGACCGCCGGGCCGGCCGATACGCCGATCCTCTGCCGCCTGGTGACCTCCTGGTCGACGACCGATGCCGAGGTGGAGCATTTCCTGGCACTCATCCGCGGCTGAGAAATCCGCGGATCGCCGCCGCAACTTCGGCGTTATGGGTCACTGGTAGCATGTGGCCGGCGCCAGGCACGACTTGGCGCTCGGCCATCGCCAGACGCGCCGCCAGGGCCGAAGCGATCGCCGCGATGACCGGCGGCGAAGCGCCGCCCTCCAGCAACAGCACCGGCTGGCGGAAACCCTCCAGCCGGCCGGGAGCAAGTAGCCGGCCAGAATCCTCGTCCAGCACAGGTCGCGCGGCGAAGATCAAGCCAATGCGCTGAACGACGTAGCGGCGCTGAGCTTCCGGTAGCTGCTCCCAGGCTTCTCCGGTGCCCCAGATTCGGATGAAGAGTTCGGCCGCGCGTTCCGCATCCCCAGCGGCCCAGGCTGCTTCGCTCGCGCCCTGGCGGACGACAAGATCGGCCGCGGCCGCCGTTCCGGCCGCGGCTGCGAAAAGCGTCGGCTCGATCAGGATCAGCCGCCGCACGCGCGCCGGATGGGCCAGCGCAAGCCGCAGTGCCACCACGGCGCCGAAGGAATGGCCGATCAAATCCACGCGGCCAGGCGACAGCGCCGCTAGCGCCACCGCCTCCGCCGCCGCGGCGATGTCGGTGCCCGGCACCCAATCGGCCGCCTTGCCGTGCCCAGGAAGATCGCAGGCGGTGATCGTCAGCAACTCGCCAAGCGCCGCACCAAGTCCCGACCACTCGCCGGCATGCGCCAGGGAGCAATGCAGGGCCAGAGCCTGCAGCGGCCCATGCCCGTAGTGCCGGCCCAGGATCACAGACGCCCGGCGAGGTGCGCTTCCAGATCGTCGAGCCGGTCCTGCCCCCAGAACCTCTCGCCGTCATCGCAAAGGTAGAAGGGCGCGCCGAAGACACCGCGCGACGCGGCCTCCTCTAGGTTCTTGGCGTAGGTCTCCGCGCCCAAGAGCAGACCCGATGTCGCAAGCTTCGGGTCGAAGCCAGCCTGCGCGAGCACGTCTTGCACCACCGCATCATCGGCGATGTCACGCTCTTCGGCCCAGCAGGCGCGGGTGAACCCATGCACCAGCGCCCCGAGATCGCCGCCGCCCTTGGCTTGCGCGGCGATGATTGCATAGGCGGACGGCGCCGCATTGGTCGGAAAGAACGCCGGTTTGAGGTTGATCGGCATGCCGAGCTTGGCTGCCTGGCGCCGCAATTCCTGTAGGCGGTACTCCTGCCGGCTCGGGTGGCGCGCCGGCAGAGCCTGGCCGCCCGTGCGGGTGAACAGCGCCAGGAGATCGACCGGCTTGTAGGCGATGGTTGCCCCATGTTTCGCCGCAATCTCTTCCAGCCGTCGTCCGGCAAGATAGGTGAAGGGCGAAACCGCCGAGAAATAGTAGTCGATTTGGGCCATTTGGGCGCCTCTGCTTTGCCTCAGGTTTGCAAGACCGTAGACGGGTGATAAGCGGTGTCAACTTTCCGAATCCGCCAAAGCTCAAGGACCCTCGACATGGCAGCGATGAGCGAACCGAAGCTGATCTCCGGCAATGCCAACCGACCGTTGGCTCAAGCCATTGCGCGACGCATGTCAATGCACCGCGGCATGTCGGTCGGGCTGGTCGACGCCCGGGTCGAACGGTTCAACGATCAGGAGATCTTCGTCGAGGTTTTCGAAAACGTTCGCGGCGAGGACATGTTCATCATCCAGTCGACGTCGAATCCAGCGAACGACAACCTGATGGAGTTGCTGATCATCACCGACGCGCTGCGGCGGAGTTCCGCCGCCCGCATTACCGCGGTGATCCCCTATTTCGGCTATGCCAGACAGGATCGCCGCACCAAGGCGCGCACCCCGATCTCGGCCAAGCTGGTCGCGAACCTGATCGCCCAAGCAGGCATCGAACGCGTGCTGACGCTCGATCTGCATGCGGCACAGATCCAGGGCTTCTTCGACATTCCGGTGGACAACCTCTATGCCGCGCCGGTCTTCGCGCTCGACATCGAGCATCATTTCAAGGGCCAGTTGCAGGACATCACCGTTGTCTCGCCCGATGTCGGCGGGGTCGCTCGGGCACGGGACCTGGCGCAACGGATCGGGTGCGGCCTCGCCATCGTCGACAAGCGTCGGGTGCGGGCCGGCGAAGTCGCCGAGATGACGGTGATCGGTGACGTTTCCGGTCAGACCTGTATCATCGTCGACGATATCTGCGACACGGCGGGCACGCTGGTGAAGGCGGCCGATCTGCTGATATCGAGCGGCGCCAAGGAAGTGCATGCCTATATCACCCATGGCGTGCTGTCCGGCCCTGCGGTGGAACGGGTGACGGGTTCCAAGCTGAAGAGCCTCGTCATCACCGACTCGATCGAACCAAGCGAGGCGGTGAAGAACGCCACCAATATCCGCATCGTTCCGACGGCGCCGATGTTCGCTCAGGCGATCCTGAACATCTGGAACGGCACCTCGGTGTCCTCGCTGTTTGAGGTCGATACCCTGGTTCCGATCTACGAAGGCATGTATTCGCGGCTTTGATCAGCCGTCGAGCCCGACCAGGGCGCGGGCGAAATCTCGCGGATCGAAGGGGGCAAGATCGTCGATCTGTTCGCCCACGCCGATGGCGTGGATCGGCAGACCGAAGCGGTCGGCCAGCGCCACCAGGACGCCACCCTTCGCCGTGCCGTCGAGCTTGGTCATGATGAGACCAGAGACATCGGCAAGCTTTCGGAAGGTCTCGACCTGTAGCAACGCGTTCTGTCCAGTGGTCGCATCTAGCACAAGAAGCGTGTTGTGCGGCGCTTCTGGGTCTTTCTTGCGGATGACGCGGACGATCTTCGCCAGCTCCTCCATCAGGTCGGCACGGTTTTGCAGCCGTCCAGCGGTGTCGATCAGCAAGAGGTCGGCGCCCTCGGCCTGCGCCCTGCTCATCGCGTCGAAAGCGAGGCTGGCCGGATCAGAGCCTTCGGGCGCGGTCAGCACCGGCACCCCGGCGCGCTGACCCCAGACCTGAAGCTGCTCGACCGCTGCGGCGCGGAAAGTGTCGCCGGCGGCAATGATCACGGATTTTCCGGCGGCGCGAAACTGGCTGGCAAGCTTGCCGATCGTCGTCGTCTTGCCGGAGCCGTTGACGCCGACCACAAGGACGACTTGCGGCTTCGTGGGGTACAGCGGCAACGGTTTGGCCACCGGGGTCATGATCCTGGCGACCTCTTCCGCCAGGAGCCGCTTCAGCTCCTCGGTGGTCACACGCTTGCCCATCCGCCCTTCGGCGATGTTTGCGGCGACCCTCAACGCGGTCTCGACCCCCATGTCGGACTGGATCAGAAGCTCCTCCAGGCTCTCAAGAAGGGCATCGTCGAACTGGCGTCCGCTGCCGATCGCGCCTGTCAACCGGGCAACCAGCCCTGGCTTGGCGGCTGGAGTGGGCGACGCCTTCGCGGTCTCCGTGATCGCGGTTTCGCTGCCGGTCAGTTGCTCTAGCCCTTCCTCGATCTTCGAGGAGGTCTTGAGCATCCGGTTCTTGAGCTTGTTGAAGAACGACATCGCGGCTCCCGCTGGCTGGCCGGGTTTTTCCTGACCTAACCATTCCTCGGCGTCGAGGGAAGGGCAGAGCGCTGCCATGCGGGCCGGAACCGTTGCGCCTTGGTGCAACCGGCCGGGGACCCGGGCCATGCGCTGTTCGGATTTCCCCAAGGGAGCCTAGCCAGCAATCGCAATGGTAGGTAGCGCTTCGGTCAAGGTCATGCCGCCGAGCTTGTGGCCCCCTTGGAAAGACGGACTGGCGGCGCAATACTCACCTGGGATGCCATTGGATGACACGATGCCACGACCGATCCAAGTCTTTGCGCTTGCCACCTTGAGCCCGGTCCTGCTGCTTTTGATCGGAGCCGCATCCGGCGGAATCTGGGCCTGGATCGCGCTTCTCTACATCACGCTCTTCGCTTTCATCCTCGACCAGTTCACCGCCTATGCCCTGCCGGAAGCCGAGCCGGGCGCCGAGTTCCCCGCAGCCGATGACCTGTCGGTGCTGCTTGCCGGGGCGCATTTCATCCTGCTCTTCGTGGCCGTCTACGTTGTTTCGGGTCATACCGAGCTTGGGCTCGTCTCCCGACTGGTGTTGTTCTTTGCTTTCGGCCTGTTCTTCGGCCAGATCAGCAACTCCAATGCGCATGAGCTGATCCACAGATCTGACCGAAGGCTCTTTCTCCTCGGTCAGTGGGTCTTCATCAGCTTGCTTTTCGGGCAGCACACCTCTGCCCATCGGCATGTCCATCACCGCTATGTCGGCACGGCTCAGGACCCGAACACCGCCATGCAGGGCGAAAGCTATTGGGAGTTTCTGCCCCGGGCCTGGATCGGCGCGTTCCGTGCGGGTCTAGAGGTCGAACGGGCGCTTCGTCGGCAGTCGGGAGCGAGCGGTGCAAACCCCTATGTCATCTACTTGGTCGGGGAGTTGGCCTTCGTGGTCCTCTTCCTGCTCTTTACCGGGCTGGCCGGCGGTGTCGTCTACCTGCTTCTGTCCATCTATGCCCAGATGCAGCTGATGCTGTCGGACTACGTGCAGCACTATGGATTGGAGCGCGCTCTGCGCGATGACGGCCGGCCCGAGCCGGTATCAGAGCGTCATTCTTGGAATTCGGCGAACTGGTTTTCGTCGGCCCTGATGTTGAACGCGCCGCGCCATTCCGCGCATCATGCCCATCCAAGCTGGCCATATCCCGAACTGACGCTACCAGGTTCCGACCTGGCGCCGCGCCTACCTTATTCGCTTCCGGTGATGGCCACGATTGCACTGTTTCCCTCCGTCTGGTTCGGGATGATGGATCGCCGGCTGTCAAAGTGGCAGGATACCGCCGGCTGATGCCATTGCGGACCTAGCCTGACCCAGCCCGCTGTGGCAGCATGGGGCATGCTGCCGCGCGAGACCCTGCGATGCGTCTTCCCGCCTTTCTTGCCGTGATGGCTCTTCCTGCGCTGCCGGTCCTCGCGGCCGACAAAGTCATGACCGCGGCCGAGTTCGATGCCTATTCGCTTGGCAAGACGCTTTACTACGGGGTTGGCAACAAGCCCTATGGCGCCGAGACCTACCTGGCCAACCACAAGGTGATTTGGGCTTTTCTTGGCCAGGACTGCAAGCAAGGCAGTTGGTATGAGGCCAACGGCTTGATCTGCTTCGTCTATGACGGCGAAGAAAATCATCCGCAGTGCTGGAGCTTCTACCGGTCGGGCCAGGGTCTCACCGCGCATTTCGCGGGCGATCCGGCGGGGTCCGACCTGATCGAAGTGCGACAGAGCCCGAAGCCGCTTGCCTGCCCCGGGCCAAAGGTAGGCGTCTGATTCCCCGCGCCAGCGTCTGTGCAGCGCGGGGGACCGGAGTCGGCGGCTGGGTTCAGCCCGTAAACGACGACACGCCAACCTGCGCCGGACGCAACAGGCGGTCGTGCAGCAGGAAGCCCTCGGCCATCACCTCGATGATCTGGCCTGATTTTGTTCCTGGAACCGGCGCCTCGAACATCGCCTGATGTTGATTGGGATCGAACGTGTCGCCCTGCTTGGGCGAAATCACGGTGATACCATGCTTGGCGAAGACGTTCTGAAGCTCACGTAGGGTCAGTTCGACGCCTTCGAGAACCGCACCGGCGACGGAACGCTGTTCCGGCGTGGTGTGGTCGAGCGCACGGCGCAGGCTATCATAGACCGGAAGCATATCACGGGCGAGCTTTGAGCCACCGTATTGCTCGGCTTCTCGGCGATCGCGCTCGAACCGCTTGCGCGCGTTTTCGTTGTCCGCCAGCGCGCGCATGAAACGATCCCTCATCTCATCGCGTTCTGCGCGCAAGCTCTCAAGCTCGTCGATGTTGGCGGAACCGGCCTCGCCCTGCGGTCCACCGGATGTCGCGGTATCGTCCATCTTCACTTCGTCAGCCATTCTCTATCCCTTGCTGGGGTCGGACAGAAGCCGCCCCATCAACTGCGCGGTGTATTCGACGATCGGCACGATGCGGCCATAGTTCAACCGCGTTGGCCCAATGACGCCGACAGCGCCGATGATCTTACGGTCAGCGTTCATATAGGGAGAGACCACGAGAGCGGAACCCGAAAGTGAGAAGAGTTTGTTCTCGGATCCGATAAAAATCCGCACCCCCTCGCCCTCTTCGGCCAATTGAAGAAAATCGGCGATGTCGCGTTTGCGCTCGAGATCATCGAAAAGCACCCGGATTCGGTCCAGGTCGGCCTCTGTTGCGGCGTCCAGCAGGTTCGACTGCCCGCGCACGATAAGCCGCTCCTGTGATCCCCCCGGCCCTTCCCATTCGGCAATGCCGCTTTCGATGAGTTCGGCAGCGAGCGAATCGATTTCCCGCCGTCGGGCGGCGACCTCTGCCCGCATCGAGTGACGGAGTTCGGTCAAAGTGCGCCCTGCGGCGAGCGCGTTGATCAGGTTCGCCGCCTCACGCATCGACGATGGCGTCTGCCCTGCCGGCGGCGAGAACAGGCGATTCTCGACCGTGCCATCGGCGAAGACCAAGACAACCAGCGCGCGGTCCGGTGCCAGACTGACGAATGCAACATGCCTGAGGGCCGCTTCC
>JAKAJW010000467.1 GCA_021813645.1 Pseudomonadota bacterium
CTGCAACGCTTGCAGGCGAGCAGAGGCAGCCTCCATATCCGCATCGACCAGCGTACCAATGCCGTTCTTCAGCGTGTCGGTCAGCTTGGCAATGAACTGTGACTGGGACGTGATCTGGCTGCTTGCCGTACCGAACGAGGCCGTTGCCGAAATCGCGGTATTCAGCAGCGTTTCGATGGAGGCAAGGGCCGAAGTCGCGCCGCCCGACGTGCTCACGTCGATTGACGAGATCGCGGAGAGTCCGCCGGAACCGGCGTTGCGGAACTGTGCGCTAACCGCCAGGTCGTTGGCGCTCGCGTTGGTGAAGTTCAGCGTGCCGGCGTTCGTGCCGTTGTCGAAATCGACCGTGAGGCCCGAGATGCCGAGGGCGTCGATCGCGTTTTTCAGCCCGACGGCGACCATGTCCTCGACCGAGGTGGCGGCGACGTCTTGCGCCGTCACGGTGTAGGTCGCCGACTTGCCGCCGACGCTGACCGAAAGCTGGTCGCCGGCCGCGAGCGAGCTGTTCACGACCTGGATCGTGCCAGTCCCGGAGCCGTTGTCGAGGGTGAAGGCCGCGTTGTCGCCGTTCGTCGAGACGCCGGTTCCGTTGGTGGCGTCGAAGACGGCTTTGGCCGAATATCCCCCCACCGAAAGGTCATGGGTGGAGACGGAGATATAGGCGGCGGTGACGTTCCCGCTGGTGTCGCGATCAAGCGCGGAAAGGATGCTGATCGTGCCGCCTTGCGAACCGTTCACCAGGTTCACGCCGTTGAACTGCGCGGCATTCACGACCTGGCCGATCTGATTTCTCAGGGCCGAGATGTCGTTGTTCAAGCTGGTCCGGTCGGCGTTGCCGTCCTGCGCCGCGATGATCTTGGACTTCATCGTGGTCAGCAGTTCGGTGATGTTCGACGCCGCCGAGCTGGCGACGGAAACCGTGGAATTGCCGAGCGAGAGCGAGTTCGAGATCCCGGTAAAACCGGTGACGTCCGAGCTCATCTGAGTCGAGATGGCCCAGACGGCGGCATTGTCGGCGGCCGTGGAGACGGTCTTGCCGGTGGAGATTTGGTTCTGGACGCTGTTCAGCTGATCGTTGATCGACTGCAACGATTGCAGCGCCACCATGGCACTCGTATTGGTCAGAATCGAAGACATAGGTTTTTCCTTCGCTGTTTGGCGCATTTCGCCGGGTTAAAAGGCCGCGTTTATGCGGTGATGCCGGCGTTCTGACCGTTGCGGTGCCTGGTGGCGTCCGCGCCATCCACTTGGATGCGCTCTCAGTGATGCAGGAGGAGTCCTAATGCTTTGCTAAGTCCCGACCGCGATCGGTCGAATTTCGACGCTGACGGAGCCTAGGCACGCCGTTCGATGCGGCTCGAAGCCGGGGTGAGGCCCAGCCGCCTGCCATCGGCGCCGTAGGTTTCAGGTCGGGCGGACTGCACGAGTTCCGCGATTCGGCGTCGCGCTGCCTGCAGGCCGAGCCGCGCCGCGTCGAGCGCCTCAGCATTGCGTCGGGCCTTCTGGCGAAGGCGGGCCAATTTCGATGCGTCTGGCGCGGGACCGGACGTCAGAGCCTGCAACAAGGCCTCTTTGCGCCCGGTGAAACCGTCGAGCCGATCGAACTCGGCTTTGCGAACACAATCGAGTTCCGCGTCCAGCAGTTGAACGAGCGCGTCAATCGGCGAGTCTTCAGCGGGTGGCATCGGTCTTGTCCTTCAATTCGGCATAGATCTTGGCGGCCAGGCCGATGCCGCCATGCTTCACGATGGCGGTGGCGTGAGCCTGGGTCAGCAGGGACGCGAACTGCTCTTCGCCGATCCCGCCGCCGAAGGCTTCCGGCGTCTTCTGCGCTCCGGCGGCGCCCAGCATCACGGCAAGGAACGAGGCCTCGAGCGATTCGGCCGCCTTCCGCAGTTGAGCGTCGTGACGCGCGGCGACATCCGCGGAGCGCGCCTGAGGCGCGATCGGCGTGGTCAGATTCACTTCGGGCATCGTGGCGTCCTTCTGAGCCTGGCGATGGCCTGAGGATGCGCGGCGGGGGTAAAGATCGAGTAACTTCTTGCGGCGATAGTGGGCGCTGCTCGGAGAATCCGGTGAGCCCATGGTCCCTGTTCAGATCAACTTGGAAGCCCACAGCCAGCCAGCCGCCCGCGGCAAGCAGGCCACATCGATGGGCGACGGCGCGGGGTTTCTCGCCGCTCTCGATCTTGGGGCGCCACCGAAGACACGCACGGCACCGGCCGACAAGGCGCCAACCGACACGGGGCCGGCGGAAGGCAACGCGGCGCGTCGGGCGGGCGACGACAAGTCCGACGAAACGGCGCAGCGTCCGGATCCGACACAAATGCCACCTCCTGCGGCGGCGATCGCTCCCGCCCCCCCGCCAGATGAGAAGGACACGTCTCGCGGAGCCGAGGGCAGCGCGATTGTCGATGGCGTCACCGCAATGGGCGGGCCGCGCGGTGGCGATCCGGCGGGCGGGAAGGTTCCGGCCCAGGTTTTCATCGGCCCCGCGAGCCGTGGGGCAGGGGCAACATCGGTGGCCGCTCTGACGCCCGGAGCGGCGGCGAAGTTCGATATCGCAGGGTTGGCGGCGCTGGACTCTGGTGAACTCAAGGTAGCGGCTGCGCCTGCTGGCGGCATGCCTCTGGTGTCGGCGAAAGCCGATGCGCCCGATCCTTCCATGATCGCCGATGCCGTTTCGAGCGGCGCTGACCAAGCGCTGGCATCGCGGGCCAAGATGGCGCCGGGGCTGGCGAACGGTCTCACCTCATCGGCAGAGGTCGCGCCGAAGACACCGGCATATTCGGAACCGCAGCTTGGCAATACGCCGCAGGACGTTGCCGCTGAGGGAACGGCGCCATCGGCTGCCGTTTCGGCCGGCGCGGTTGCCACCAACCGGTTCGCAGCGACGGCGGCAAAAGACGCGACGGTGCCGCTACCGGGCACGACGCAGATGGCAGGGTCGGGTCAGCCGGCTGGGCTGGACGGCACAGTTCTGGTTCATGCCGGCGGCCGTTCCCCGGCGCGCGACCTGTCTTCAGCCGAAGCCCCTCTGCCGCCGAAGTCCCCAGCCGATGGCATTGCGGCCCGGGTCATGGCGCTGTCAGAGGCGCAGGGCGCCGCGCCGCCAACTGGCACCGAGCCTGTATCGGACCCAGGGCAGGCATATGCTCGCGGCGCCGCGTTGGGTAGCGCGGCGCTGTCGCGAATGCGCGGCCAGGGAGTGGCGCCGGACGGCACGGGATCATCCGGGCCGGCAACCTTGGCGGGACAAAGCGCGACGCATGCCGATCCGTCCCGGGCAATGGCCGGACCGCAAATCGCGCTGGAAGCCGAGCAGAATTCGCCGTCTGTCGGGTCGCTGGAAACCAAGCATGCTCAGGACCTGGCCATTGGCAGCCCGCCCGGTGCCGAGCCACACGGAACCGATCTGAAGCTGAAGGTGGACCGCCTACAGGGCGACGGCGGGCAAGCCACAGGCGGCTGGACGAGCGAAGCCAATTCGCTTTCCTCCCATACGTTGCATTCCGTGGCGCATGGCGGTTTGGACATTCAGGCAACCGCGTCGACCGCCAGGGCCGCCGCTGTTCCGGCCCCAGGCGATGCGGTGACTTCGCCAATGCAGCAAATCGCCCGACATGTCGCAGCCGCGCCCGGTGCGCGAACCGTCGAGGTGGCGCTGTCGCCCGCCGAACTCGGGCCCGTGCGGATGACGCTGAGCGGCGGCGAGGGAGGGCTGACCGTCGCGATCCACGCTGGGCGCACCGAGACCCTCGATCTGCTGCGCGCGAACATCCATTTGCTTGGCCAGGAGTTTAGCAGCCTCGGATTCGCGGGGACGAGCTTCACCTTTGGGCAATGGTCGCAGGCGCCGCAACCGGAGCCGCAGACCGCGCAAGCCCCGGGGCAGGCCGAAGCCGAGCCGCCGGCGAGCGAACTCGCCGTCGCACGGCAGGTCACTCGTCCACTTGCTTCGGGTGTGGGTGGTCTGGACATCCGGCTTTGAAAGGAACACCGCATGACGACTGCCGTAACCTCGGCGACGACATCACCCGGGACGGGGCAAACCCCAGCTCAAGCCCCGGCGAGCAGCACGGACGGAGCCTCGTCGGGGCTCTCCGCAGCGGCGATCAACGCGAATTTCGACATGTTCCTGAAGATGCTGACAACGCAGCTGAGGAACCAGGACCCGTTGAACCCGATCGACTCCTCCGATTTTGCAGTGCAGTTGGCGACCTTTTCGGGAGTTGAGCAGCAGGCGGAGACCAATAAACTATTGAAGGGTCTGAGCGCGAGCCTGGGTCAGACCGGCTTGTCGCAACTTGCTGGGTGGATTGGAATGGAGGCGCGCGTGACGGCGCCAACCGCCTTCGACGGCAACCCGATCACGCTGGCGCCGGCCCCTGAGGCGGGGGCGGACCAGGTGGTGCTTTTGGTCAAGAACGCCAGCGGGAAGACCGTCGTCAACAAGCCGATCCCGCTGTCCTCCGCCAGCTATGAATGGGATGGGACGGATGCGGCCGGGGCAAAGGTGCCGACCGGCAACTACACCTTCGCGCTGCAGAACTATCAGAACGGCCAGCTGATCGGCACCGACCCCGTGCCGAGCTACGCCCGCATCGTGGAAGCGCAGAGCTCTGCCGGCGGCACAGTCTTGGTGCTGGACAGCGGCGCGCAGATCGACGCGGGCTCGATATCGGCGCTGCGCTCGGCGCACTGATCAGAGATGCGCGCCGGTCCAGACCCCGACCAGCGCGATCCCGGCCCCGAGCAGCATCCAAACCAGCGGCCGCAACTGACGGGGCACCGGCGGGACAGGCGGCGGCGATGATTGGCGGATGAGCTGCGCCTCGACCAGGCGCGGCAGGCGCGGCCCGAAGCGGGCGAGCACGCGGGCAGTGCGGGCGAGATCGCGCGCCACCGCGCCCGGGCCCACATTCTGGCGGATGTAGCCTTCGACGGTCGGCCGGGCCACTTGCCAGATATTGATGTGGGGGTGCAGCGAGCGGGCGACGCCTTCGACCACGACCATTGTCCGTTGCAGCAGGATCAGCTCGGTGCGGGTCTGCATCCCGAAACGCTCAGTCACCTCGAAGAGATAGGCCAGCAGTCGGGCCATCGAGATGCGCGACGCGTCCATGCCGAAGATCGGCTCGCCCACCACGCGAAGCGCGCGGGCGAATTCGTCGACGTTGCGGTCGGCCGGAACATATCCCGCTTCGAAATGCACCTCGGCGACGCGGTGGTAGTCCTTGCGAATGAAGCCGTAGAGGATTTCGGCGTAGACGCGGCGGGTGTATTCGTCGATCCGCCCCATGATGCCGAAGTCAAAGGCGATGATATCGCCATTGGCGGCGACCTTCATGTTGCCCTGATGCATGTCGGCATGAAAATAGCCGTCGCGCAGCGCATGCGACAGAAACAACCGTAGCACACGCTCGCCGAGCGCCACGCGGTCCTGCTGCGCGGCATCGAGGGCGGCGTTGTCGCCAATGGGCACGCCTTCCGCCCAGGTGATCGTCAGCACTTGGCGGGCCGAGAGCGGCCAGACCGGCTCTGGCACGCGGAAGCCTTCGTCTTTCTCGGTGTTCGCCGCGAATTCCGAGGCGGCCGATGCCTCCAGCCGAAGGTCAAGCTCGCCCATCACCACGCCTTCGAAGTGGGCGATGACCTCGCGCGGGCGCAAGCGGCGGGACGCAGGGGACAGAAGCTCGATGAGCGCCGCGGCAAGATAGAAGGCGTCTATGTCGCGGCGGAAAGCGCGCTCGATCCCCGGGCGGAGAACCTTGACCGCGACGTCTCTGCCATCCTCGGCCAAGCGCGCGCGGTGGACCTGGGCGATCGAGGCGGCTGCGACCGGTTCCGAGAAGTCGCTGAACACCGCGTCGATCTTCAGCGACAACTCCTCCTCGATCATCCGTTTGGCGATGACCGTCGGGAAAGGGGGGAGTTTGTCCTGGAGGTAGCGCAGCTGATCGGCGAGATCCTCGCCCACCACATCGGGACGGGTAGAGAGAATCTGGCCGAATTTGATATAGGCCGGCCCAAGGGCGGTCAGCGCCCGGGTCGCGGGGGGCAGGCTCGCGTCGCCTTTGACGCCCAGCCACTTGAAGGGCCATGCGAGCACCCTTGCCGCCAGACGCAGCCGCGGCGGGGCGTTCATCGCCTCGAGCACCACATGCATCGCGCCGGTCCGTTCCAACGTGGCCCCGGTGCGGATCAGGCGCCAGATGTTATGCGGGCCGCGCATCTAGAGCTTCCAGCCCGAATGCAGGGCGGCGACCCCCATGGTGAGGTTGCGATATTTGACCTGGCCGAAGCCGGCCGCGCGGATCATCGCGGCGAAGGTTTCCTGATCGGGGAACTTGCGGATCGATTCCACGAGATATTGGTAGCTGTCACGGTCTCCGGTGACGATCTGACCCATCGGCGGGATGACGTTGAACGAGTAGCGATCATAGGCCCATTGCAGCGCCGGGATGGGGAGCTGGCTGAACTCCAGCACCATCAGCCGCCCGCCGGGGCGCAGCACGCGATAGGCTTCCGACAGCGCATCGGGAATGCGGGTAACGTTCCGGATGCCGAAGCTAATGGTATAGACGTCAAAGCTCGCGTCGGCGAAGGGCAGGGTCATGGCATCGCCAACGACCCATTCCAGGCTGTCGGCGAGCCGTTCGGCCTCGGCGCGCTTGCGCCCCTCGACCAGCATCGACTCGGTCATGTCGCAGACGGTGGCATGGGCAGAGGGCGCGCGCTTCAGGAAGCGGAAGGCGATATCGCCGGTGCCACCCGCGACATCGAGCAGCCTTTGGCCAGGGCGCGGCGCAAGCCAGTCCATCATCGCGTCCTTCCAGAGCCGATGGACGCCGCCCGACATCAGATCGTTCATCAGGTCATAGCGCGAGGCGACGCGGGTAAAGACGCCGTGGACGAGGCCGGCCTTTTCCCCTTCGGCGACAGTCTGGAAGCCGAAATGGGTCGTCTTTGCGGAGTCTTCGGTCATCGGTCCTTGCCGCCGGCTGAAACGTGCCCCTCTTATAGGGCCCTGGCGCGCCGATACAATGCGCGAGGATTGCGCAGGAGGGGGGCGATGCCGGAACTGCCAGAGGTGGAGACGGTGCGCCGGGGGCTGATCCCGGCGATGGACGGCAAGCGTATCCTGTGGGCGGAGGTTCGCCGCCCCGATCTGCGCTGGCCTTTGCCGGAACGCATGGCGGAGCGGCTGACTGGGGCGCGGGTGCTCGGGCTTCGGCGTCGCTCCAAATACCTGCTGGCTGACCTCGACATCGGAGAGTCGCTGCTGATCCATCTTGGGATGTCAGGGCGGATGCTGGTTTCGGGACAGATGCTGGGGGAGTTTCATGCCGACCATCCGGCCCCCGCGAAGCACGACCATGTGGTGCTCGACATGGAGGGCGGCGCCCGGGTGACCTTCAACGACGCGCGTCGGTTCGGGATGATGGATTTGGTGGCGACGGATGCGGCCGAAGGGCATCCGCTGCTGGCGGGGCTGGGGCCGGAGCCCTTTGGCAATGCGTTCAATGAACCCTATCTGATTGCGCGGCTGAAGGGACGCAACACGCCGATCAAGGCGGCGTTGCTCGACCAGTCTGTGGTGGCAGGCCTGGGCAATATCTATGTCTGTGAGGTGCTTCACCGGGCCGGCATAGATCCCCGGCGAAAGGCGGGGCGGCTTTCGCCGGAGCGGGCGGCAAGCCTGGTGGCAGTAATCCGCGAGGTCTTGGCCGAAGCGATCGCCGCGGGCGGCTCGAGCCTGAAGGATTATCGGCAGGCAGACGGCGAACTGGGTTATTTCCAGCACTCGTTCCGGGTCTATGACCGCGAAGGTCAGCCCTGCCTGAAGCCCGGTTGCGGCGGCCACATCCAGCGAATCGTGCAATCGGGGCGGTCGACCTTCTATTGTCCGGCCTGCCAGCGTTGACTTGCGTGTATCGGGGCGGCTGGTAATCAGGGCCGAAAGCGGAGGAGAATGCGGTGGCATATGAAACGTTGATCGTCGAGGTCTCGGAAGGCGTGGCGCTGATCCGGCTGAACCGGCCGCAGGCGCTCAATGCGCTCAATGCCCAGCTCTTGGCCGAGTTGTCTGCGGCGATGACTGCGATGGATGCCGACCCCGCGGTGCGAGCGATCGTCCTGACTGGTTCAGAGAAAGCCTTTGCGGCCGGTGCGGACATTCGCGAGATGGCCGAGAAGAGCTTTGTCGATGTCTTCGCCAGCGACCTCTTCACGCCGGAGACCGATGCGATTCTGCGGGTTCGCAAGCCGATCATCGCCGCGGTGGCAGGTTATGCCTTGGGCGGAGGCTGCGAGTTGGCGATGATGTGCGATTTCATCATCGCGGCAGAAACGGCGAAGTTTGGGCAACCGGAGATCAACCTCGGGGTGGTCGCGGGTATCGGTGGCACCCAGCGACTTACCCGATTTGTCGGCAAGTCTAAGGCAATGGATATGAACCTGACCGGCCGGATGATGGATGCCGCCGAAGCCGAACGGTCCGGCCTTGTCAGCCGGGTCGTTCCCGCGGACAAGCTCATCGAGGAAGCGATGGCCGCGGCCAGGACGATCGCCGCGAAATCTGCTCTGACGGTTCGGGCGGTGAAAGAGGCGGTCAACCGCAGCTATGAGGTGCCGCTGCGCGAGGGTCTGTTGTTCGAGCGGCGGCTGTTCAATGCGCTCTTCGCCACGGACGACCAAAAGGAGGGGATGGCGGCGTTCCTCGGCAAGCGCCCGGCCAAATTTACCGACAGCTAGCCGTATCGGGCATCGATGCCGAAAATGCGCGGCAGAGCTGTTGACTTGCCGGTGAGTCACGCTTAGAAGCGCGGCTTCAGATTACCCGGACGAATTCGGAACCGTACCAGATGGCCAATACGCCCCAGTCGAAGAAGCGCGCCCGTCAGTCGGAAGCGCGTTATACCGTGAACAAGGCCCGCCGTTCGCGCATCCGCACCTTCTTGCGCAAGGTGGAAGAGGCGCTGGCCTCCGGTGATGCCAAGGCGGCGGCCGATGCCCTGAGGACCGCCCAGCCAGAACTGGCCCGCGGCGTTAGCAAGGGCGTGATGCACAAGAACACCGTTGCGCGTAAGATGTCGCGGCTGTCGTCGCGCGTGAAGGCGCTGACGGCCTGAGCACAGGTCTACACGCCTGAAATTGCTCGCATTTCTGCTATAGAGCGCGTCCGGTTGGATGCGCTCTTTGCTTTTTGATCAGCTGGCATCAGCCGACGGCGTGCCCTTTTTGCACGTGTTGTCGGATTCGGGTTGGGGAAGCGTGAGTCAAGCCAGAAGTTGTGTTGCGCCGTCTGGAAGCTCCTTGCTAGCGTAGCTTCCAGCGAGTCTGATCGCCTTGGGGGACATGAAGCCGAGGGACGGCGCTAGCTCTGGAATCGCGCTGCCAAAAGCGATTCCGAAAGAGTTGGCAGACCGAACTAGGCGGTGCAAATGAGTCGGCCGGAAAGGGGTCCGGTTGGCCATTGGTGCCGGTGAGCCGGTGCTGCGCCTGCAGCTGCCGCTCGTGCATGTTCCTTGAGCCATCACTTCGCGGGGAATGGCCGTGCCGGGATCTGCTCCCGCACGGAGATGCTTCGCAGGTCTGGCCGGCCAGCTCTGGGGGAATGCGTTCCCCCGAGACGGTCGGGGCGTCTGAACCGCAAGGTAACGGTGCAGCGGTCAAGGGGAGCGCACCCCGCAGACCGGGTAGGACAATGCGCGATTGTACAGGTGAAAGAATGACGGAAGAGACCTGGGGGCTCGTGCGCGGTGAACTGCTGAAGACAGTGGGGAAGAACAACTTCGCAGCCTGGATAGAGCCGATGGGGTTTGCCGGCCTAGACGCGGGTGTGGCCAAGTTCACCGTCCCGACAAGTTTCTTTGGAACCTGGGTGTCGCGCAATTTCAGCGAACAGATCCTGCAACAGCTCTCGCGTGCAGGCACCCCGGTCGAGCGGCTTGAATTCGCGGTTCAGAATGGTGTCGCTGCGGCGACGAAGCCCACGATGAAAGCCGCTGCGGCAGAGCGCCAGGCCCCCGCACGACGGGCGGAGCCAGAGGATGAGCTGACGGCGCCGCTCGATAGCCGGTTCACCTTCGACACCTTCGTGGTCGGCAAGCCGAACGAGCTTGCGCATGCGGCGGCGCGCCGGGTCGCCGAAGGCGGCCAGGTCAGCTTTAACCCCCTGTTCCTTTATGGCGGCGTCGGTCTCGGCAAGACCCACCTTATGCATGCCATCGCCCACGAGCTGAAGAAACGCAAACCGCGGCTACGGGTGCTCTATCTTTCGGCCGAGCAGTTCATGTATCGCTTCGTTCAGGCGCTGCGCGAGCGGCAGGTGATGGATTTCAAGGAAATGTTCCGGTCCGTCGACGTGCTGATGGTCGATGACGTCCAGTTCATCGCCGGCAAGGACAGCACCCAGGAGGAATTCTTTCACACCTTCAATGCGCTGGTCGATCAGAACAAGCAGATCGTCATTTCGGCCGATCGCGCGCCCGGCGAGATCAAGGATCTCGAGGAGAGGATCAAGAGCCGGCTTCAGTGCGGGCTCGTTGTCGACCTGCACCCGACGGATTACGAACTTCGCCTCGGTATTCTTCAGGTCAAGGCGGAAGTCTATCGGCATCAATATCCGGACTTGAAGCTGGCGGACGGCGTTCTGGAGTTCCTTGCGCACCGGATCGCGACCAATGTGCGCGTCTTGGAAGGCGCGCTGACGCGGCTCTTTGCCTTCGCGTCGCTTGTCGGTCGCGAGATCACGCTTGATCTCGCGCAGGACTGCCTGGCGGACATTCTGCGGAGCACCGAGCGCAAGGTGACGATCGAGGAAATCCAGCGTAAGGTGGCCGAGCACTACAACGTGCGGCTGTCTGACCTGATCGGGCCAAAGCGGTTGCGGATCATTGCCCGCCCGCGCCAGATCGCGATGTATCTTTCCAAGCAACTGACCCTACGCAGCCTGCCGGAGATCGGTCGGCGTTTCGGTGGGCGCGATCACACAACCATCATGCATGGCGTGCGGAAGATCGAAGAGTTGAGGTCGACGGATAGCCAGTTGGCCGAGGATCTGCAGCTGCTACGCCGACTTCTGGAAAGTTGAGTGCGGGCCGGGGTGGGCGGAGCACTTGACGCTCCCGTGAAAGTCTCGGACAGTCGCCGGACACGGCGGGCGGCGGCCCGCCGCGCTGAGAGGGTTGAGGAATGAAGATCAGCATCGAGCGCGCGGCGCTTCTAAAAGCGGTAGCTCAGGCGCAATCGGTTGTAGAGCGTCGCAACACCATCCCAATCCTTGCGAATGTGCTGATCGAGGCCGAGGGCGATACGGCGAGCTTTCGCGCGACCGACCTCGATATCGAAGTGGTCGACAAGGTGCCGGCGATGGTCGAACGGGCCGGTGCCACGACGGTATCAGCGGTGATGCTGCACGAGATCGTGCGCAAGCTTCCCGACGGCGCGCTTGTCCAATTGTCAGAAGATGGCGCATCGGGGCGCCTCACGGTTCAGGCGGGCCGCTCAAACTTCAACCTGGCGACGCTCCCGCGGGAAGACTTCCCGGTGATGGCGACGTCGGAATACAGTTCGAACTTCTCGGCCCCCGCGCCAATGCTGCGGCGGCTGTTCGACAAATCGAAGTTCGCGATTTCGACGGAAGAGACGCGCTACTACCTGAACGGCGTCTATATGCATGTCGCCCAAGGCGAGGACGGAGCGGTTCTTCGCTGCGTGGCGACGGATGGTCATCGGTTGGCGCGGATCGACGCGCCTCTGCCTGAGGGCGCGGCTGGGATGCCGGGCGTGATCGTGCCGCGGAAGACGGTCGCTGAACTGCGAAAGCTGCTAGACGATGATGACATGCAGATCGCGGTCTCGGTCTCCGAGACCAAGGTGCGCTTTGCCACGCCGCAGATCACGCTGACCTCCAAGGTGATCGACGGCACCTTCCCCGACTACAGCCGCGTCATTCCAACGTCGAATGCACGGCGACTGGAAGTGGATGCGGCGGAATTTGCCAAGGCGGTGGATCGCGTGGCAACTGTGTCCTCGGAGCGGAGCCGCGCGGTGAAGCTCAGCCTCGATGAGGACCGTCTGATCTTGTCGGTGAACGCCCCGGACAGTGGTGCCGCCGAGGAGGAGCTCGCCGTGGCCTATGGCGATGAAAGGCTCGAAATCGGGTTCAATGCCAAGTATTTGCTTGAGATTGCCAGCCAGGTCGACCGTGAAAACGCGGTGTTTCTGTTCAATTCCTCTGGTGATCCGACATTGATGCGGGAAGGCAATGACACATCCGCGATCTATGTCGTGATGCCGATGCGGGTGTGACGCCGCGCGAACTTCTGGGTTCTCCCGCCGGCACTCCGACTGGTCTCGGGGCCAAGTGAAAGGTAGGCCTTGGGAGAATTGACCCTTCTAGATCTGACTCTGAGCCATTTCCGCTCGCATCTTGCGACGCGGCTTGTGCTGGATGGTCGGCCGGTGGCGATTTGGGGCAGCAACGGAGCCGGCAAGACCAATATCCTCGAGGCGATCTCCCTGCTGTCGCCGGGTCGCGGCCTACGACGCGCCAGTGCCGATGAGCTTGTTCGTAGGCCCGAGGCGGTTGGCTGGAAGGTTTCGGCGGTTCTCAAGAGCCTCAGGCAAGTCCACGAAGTCGAGACTTGGGCGCAGCCAGGAGAAACCCGGCAGGTTCGCATCGACGGGAAGGCGGCTACTCAGGTCGCGCTTGGTCACGTCGGGCGCGTACTTTGGCTTGTGCCCGCGATGGATCGGTTGTGGATCGAGGCCGCCGAGGGGCGCCGCCGTTTTCTCGACAGGATGGTGATGAGTTTCGAGCCCAACCATGCCGAACAAGTGCTCACATATGAAAAGGCAATGCGCGAGCGCAACCGACTGCTGCGCGAGAACCGCGGCGATCCGGCCTGGTTCATGGCTCTTGAAGGCCAGATGTCGCTCTCAGGCGCGGCGATCGTCGCGGCAAGGCAACGATGCCTGGCCCGTCTCGATGCGGCACAGCAAGAGGCCGAGACAGCGTTCCCGCGAGCGGAACTGAAGCTGACTGATCCAGAGGGGGCGCTGGTCGAAGAGGCGGCCGCGATGGCCGAGCATTGGGCGGCGGGACGGCGGCGCGACTTGGTAGCAGGGCGCACCCTTCTGGGGCCACATCGCGCGGATATGGCTGCCACTTTTGCGTCGAAGAACATGCCTGCGGAGCGGTGTTCGACTGGCGAGCAGAAGGCGCTGCTCGTCTCTCTCGTGCTGGCAAATACGCGGGCGCTCGCGGAGGATTTTGGTGCCCCGCCGATTTTGCTCTTGGATGAGATTGCGGCCCATCTCGACTCTGGCCGCCGCGCCACGCTCTATGATGAGCTTTGCGCCTTGAAGGCGCAGGCCTTCTTGACCGGGACGGGGGTCGAGATGTTCAGCGAACTCCGAACGCGTGCCCAGGGTTTCGCGGTGAATGAAGTGAACGGTTGTTCAGAGGCTATACCACAGGAGATTTCATGACACCGCAACGTGTGAGCCTGATCACGCTGGGGGTGGCCGATCTGGAGCGCGCCAAGACATTCTATGGCGCGCTCGGTTGGGAGCCCACGCAAAGCGCCGACGGGGTTGCTTTCTACCAGATGCTAGGCGCGGCGCTGGCGCTCTATAGCGCTGAGGATATGGCCTTGGAACTGGGCCGGGCGGGCCAAGAGTCGGGCAGCGGGTCAATAGCGCTGGCACAGAATTTTCGAACCGAAGCCGAAGTGGATACGGCCTTCGAGCGTGCGATTGCGGCTGGGGCGCGTGCCTTGAAGCCGCCGCAGAAAGCGTTCTGGGGCGGCTATTCGGGATACTATGCCGATCCGGACGGCCATGTCTGGGAGTTGGCGATGAATCCGTTCTGGCCGTTGGCCGAGGATGGAAGCCTGACGCTCCCTTGAGGCGTAGGAGCGTCGCGTGGCGACTAACCCTGGGCCATCGACTCGGCCGGATTGAGACTTGCGGGTTGGCGACCGCAAAATATAGGGGCGAAGCGTGACAATCCCGCGTCGCGAGCCTATAGTGCGCGGACTTGTTCAAGGAACCTCTGAATGACCGACAACGCGCGCGCCTCAGACAGCTACGGTGCTGAATCCATTAAGGTTCTTAAGGGGTTGGAGGCGGTCCGCAAGCGCCCCGGGATGTATATCGGAGACACCGACGATGGTTCCGGTTTGCATCATATGGTCTACGAGGTCGTTGACAACGGGATCGACGAAGCGCTCGCGGGGCACGCGACCGAAGTCTCGGTGAAAATCCATGCCGACAGCTCGGTTTCGGTCACCGACAATGGCCGTGGCATTCCGACCGATATCCACCCGCAAGAGGGAGTGTCTGCGGCCGAAGTCATCATGACCCAGCTTCATGCCGGCGGGAAGTTCGACCAGAACAGCTACAAGGTGTCGGGCGGTTTGCATGGGGTCGGCGTCTCGGTGGTGAATGCACTTTCCGATTGGCTGGAGCTTCGCATCTGGCGCAACGGCAAGGAGCATTTCGCCAGGTTCGAGCACGGCGACACGGTGGAGCATCTGCGCGTGGTCGGCGACGCCAATGGCCAGCAGGGCACCGAGGTACGCTTTCTGGCGTCGACCCAGACATTTTCGAATCTCGACTATGTCTTCAAGACGCTTGAGAACAGGCTGCGCGAGCTTGCGTTCCTCAATTCGGGCGTAAGGATCGTGCTTGAGGATGAACGGCCGGCTGAGCCATTGCGAACAGAACTCTATTATGAGGGCGGGGTGCGCGAATTCGTGCGCTACCTCGATCGGTCGAAGACGCCGGTGATGTCCGATCCGATCTTCATCCAGGGCGAGCGTGGCGGCATTGGCGTCGAGGTCGCAATGTGGTGGAACGATAGCTATCATGAAACCGTCTTGCCGTTCACAAACAACATTCCGCAGCGTGATGGCGGCACGCATCTGGCCGGATTCCGAGGCGCGCTGACACGGACGATCAATGCCTATGCGACGTCTTCCGGCATTTCGAAGCGTGAGAAGGTAGACTTCACCGGAGACGACGCGCGTGAGGGGTTGACCTGCGTGCTCTCCGTGAAAGTTCCAGACCCAAAGTTCTCCAGCCAGACCAAGGACAAGCTCGTTTCGTCCGAGGTGCGGCCCGCAGTCGAGAACCTGGTAAACGAAAAGCTGGGTGAGTGGTTCGAAGAGAACCCGGGTCCGGCGCGGCAAATCGTTGGAAAGATCATTGAGGCGGCATTGGCGCGCGAGGCGGCGCGCAAGGCGCGCGAACTGACGCGTCGGAAGACCGCGATGGATGTGGCCAGCCTGCCGGGAAAGCTGGCGGATTGCCAGGAAAAGGATCCCGCGCTTTCCGAGCTTTTCATCGTCGAGGGTGACAGCGCCGGCGGCTCGGCCAAGCAGGGGCGGGCGCGGAAGAATCAAGCCGTGCTGCCGCTTCGCGGCAAGATCCTGAACGTTGAGCGGGCCCGGTTCGACCGCATGCTATCTTCGGAAACGGTGGGAACCCTGATCACCGCGCTCGGCACTGGGATTGGTCGCGACGAGTTTGACATCGCGAAGCTGCGCTACCACAAGATCATCATCATGACCGACGCGGATGTGGACGGCGCGCATATTCGCACCCTGCTGCTGACCTTCTTCTTCCGCCAAATGCCAGAGATCATCGAGGGCGGATACCTCTACATCGCGCAGCCGCCACTATACAAAGTGGCGCGCGGCAAGTCAGAGGTCTATCTCAAGGACCAATCGGCGCTGGAAGACTACCTGATCCAGATGGGTGTCGAAGGGGCCGTGCTGAGGCTGGGCGACGGGGTGGATATCGTCGGCGCCGATCTCACTCGGGTGGTCGAAGAGGCGCGTGCGGTACGTCGGGTTTTGCAGGCCTTCCCGACCCATTATCCCCAGCACATCCTTGAGCAGGCTGCCATCGCGGGGGCGCTGGTCCCCGGTCGCATCGATCGCGACGCCCAGACCGCTGCCGACGAAGTGGCGCGGCGGCTCGACCTCGTCGCCGTGGAATACGAACGGGGTTGGTCAGGGCGACCAACACAGGACCATGGCCTGCGCTTCAGTCGTGTCCTTCGTGGTGTCGAAGAGGTGCGCACCCTTGATGGTCAGGTTTTGCGTTCCGGCGAGGCGCGGCGGCTTGGCAGCCACACGGAAAGCCTCCGGGAGACCTATGGCAAACCGGCACGGCTGATCCGCAAGGATCGGGAACAGGTCATCAACGGCCCAATCGAGTTGCTGCTGGCGATTCTCGCAGAGGGCGAAAAGGGCCTAAGCCTGCAGCGTTACAAGGGGCTTGGTGAGATGAACCCCGAGCAACTCTGGGAAACCACGCTGGATCCGGAAGCGCGCACGCTGCTTCAGGTCAAGGTGGACGATCTCGCCGAGGCGGATGACATCTTCACCAAGCTTATGGGGGATGTCGTGGAGCCGCGCCGCGAGTTCATTCAACAGAATGCGCTGAGTGTCGAGAACCTCGACTTCTAGGTGAATGCTCGTTCTCATTTTTGTCTATTGCGAGCCGGCAATGCTGGCGCGGAAGGTGCGTGACGGTCTCGCTTCCCTTCGCTCCCTGGGCGGGCAACCGGACGTCCGCCCAGCCCGGGTTGCGCGTTTGTGAGGCCTCGCCTCAAATGGGAACGTGGCCTTTGCAGGTAGGCGCGCGAGACCATTCGTTGGGCAAGGCGGACGTCTCTGCTGTCGAAGCTTTGCGCCTGTCAGCGCGATGAAACCCTGGAGGCGAAGCCGTTGCTTCGCCCTGGTTTCAATGGTGAGCCCGACGGGATTCGAACCCATGACCCACTGATTAAAAGTCAGTTGCTCTACCAACTGAGCTACGGGCCCACTCTGGCCCGGGTGCTACGGAAAGCAGCGGCCCGGGTCAAGCCCTTTCGGGCAAAAGAAATGCCACGCAGGACAGCCGCTCTAACCGCGTCGCCTGCGTCGGTAACCTAACGCTGAACCCTGCGACTCAGACTGACCGCGAGGATTGCCAGGCAGCCAACGAGGAGGAAGCCGCCACCCCAAAGCGGAGACAGGCCGCCGCGCTTCACCGCAATGGCAAGCGTGCCGATCAGGATCAGCACCTGCAAAGCCAAATTGCCATCGTCGACGAACAGGCCCCAGATTTCTTTCAGAACGGCGGAGAGGAACTTCATTGTGCTGCCTCCGATCGAGCACACGCCACCCGCAAGAGAACTACGGCGGCAAGTGAGAAGGCCGCGAGAATGGCGAACAGAACCAGGATGGCGAGGTCGGCTCCCGGCCATGCCGCGCCGAGTCCCTCGCCCGTCCAGAAGATGCCGAAGGCCGTCAGCAGCAAACCAACGACGAACTTCAGTGTGTTCTCGGGGACTTGGGAGAGCGGCCTATGGACCAGAGCACCAATTGCCAAGACAACGACGACGGCGCCAAGGGCGCCAAGCCCGGCATAGAGGGTCGCCCCATGCGCCGCTCCGGTGGCAATCACGATAAATACCACCTCGGCGCCTTCCAAGAGCACGGCCTTGAAGGCCGCCAGGCCGGCGAGCCAATCCGCGCGCTTGTCCCGAGCCTGAAGGCGTAGCGCATCCGTCTCTTGGGCGAAGGCTGCAGCCTCATCGTGAAGCGCGATGAAGCCGGAGGCGCGCAGGATGGCTTTGCGCAACCAACGCATGCCGAACAGGATCAGCAGAGTGCCGATCGTGAACTGCAGCACCGCGAGCGGAATGAGGCCGAGGAGTGGGCCAAAGATCAGGACCAGAATGGCGAGAAGGGCGAGTGCCGCCGCCGTACCCGCAAGCGCTGGCCGCCAACTGCGTGTGAGCGCGACGGCGAGGACGATGGTGAAGGCCTCCACCACTTCCACGAAGGAGGCAAGGAAGGATGCCGTGACGGTCGAAGCGAGGGCGGTTGCTGTCATCCTAGGTCTTTCAAAAAATCGCCTTGTTGGCCCGAGGCCCAGGGAACCATCGTTCGGGTCGCACTGAAGGGCAATCCGGATCACCTGGAGATTCGTGCTCGGCCGCAGAGCGCGGGCATGCGTTGCGCAAATCCAGACTCCGAACACGCATCTTCGTTCTCCATCGGAGCGCGGCGGCCTTGCGGCCGTTATCGGTCCTAGGGAAAAGACGCGACAGATGCGTGACGGTCAAGGTGCTCAAGTGCGGTGTGGCGAAAGCTCTGCCCAAGGCAAGATACCCCGAGGCAATCGCCGGGCCGCGAGGGTGAGACCTGCCATCAGCGAAAGCGTGACCAACACAGTCAGCATTGCCATCGCTGCGGCCAGTGTCGTGTAGCCGCCATCCTCGTAGTTGAAGATGGTCGTGCCCAGGGTTTCCGTTCCGCTCGACCAGAGCAGGGCGGAAATTGTGACTTCATTGTACGCGGCGAGAAAGACGATGAGCGCGCCGGATGCCGCGGCGGGCCCGATGAGCGGCGCGAGGATACGTCGCAATCTGGTCGCGAAGCAGGCGCCGGCCAGACGGGCGGCGGCGTCAAGGCCGCCGTCAAGCTGTGCTACGGCGGCCATGACCGGCTTCAAGGCGATGGCGAAGAACGCGGTCAGATAAGCGAAGTAGATGATCCCGAGCGTATCATAGAGCCGCAGATGGAATAGGGGGAGCGGA
>JAKAJW010000421.1 GCA_021813645.1 Pseudomonadota bacterium
TGATCGAACTCGACCTCGCCGCTACCGACAAGGCCGCGGCCGCGGCCGAGGTGAAGGCGATGTGCGAGAAGCTGCTCGCCAATACGGTCATCGAGAAATACACCGTCGAGATCGCCTGAGATGCGCGCGGCGGTGCTGACGCGCTTCGCCGCGCCGCTGGAGATCGCCGAACTGCCCACCCCGCCTTGCCCCGCGGACGGCGTGGTGCTGCGGCTGCTCGCCTGCGGCATCTGCCGGTCGGACTGGCATCTGTGGACCGGCGCCGACCCGTCGCCGCTGCCGCATGTGCCGGGGCATGAATATTGCGGCGTGGTGGAAGAGGTCGGGCCGCGCGTCAGCGGCTGGCGCCGCGGCGACCGCGTGGTGGCGCCGTTCATCCTGGCCTGCGGCAGCTGCCCGGATTGCCGCGCCGGCAACCAGACGATCTGCGCCCAGCAGGTGCTGCCTGGCTTCAACGCGCCGGGCGCCTTCGCCGAATATGTCGCCGTGCCGCATGCCGACGCCAATCTCGCCCGCCTGCCGGAGGGGCTCGACCCGGCCGTGGCCGCGGCGATGGGCTGCCGGGTGACCACCGCCTGGCAGGCGCTGACCGGCCGCGCGGCGCTGAAGCCCGGCGAATGGTTGGCGGTGCATGGGGCAGGGGGCGTCGGCCTGTCGGCGCTGCTGCTCGGCAAGGCGATCGGGGCGCGGGTGGCGATGGTCGACGTGGTGGCCGACAAGCTCGACTATGCCCGCAAGCTCGGCGCCGATGCGGTGATCGACGCCGGCGCCGGCGATGCGGCGGCGCAGGTGCGCGAGGCGACCCAGGGCGGCGCCGATGTGGCGATCGAGGCGCTCGGCATCGCGGCGACCACCGTCGCCGCGCTGAAAAGCCTGCGCAAGCTCGGCCGGATGGTGCAGATCGGCATGCCGGCCGGCGAGCACACCACCATGTCGATTCCGATGGACGCAGTCTATTCCGGCCAACTCGCGCTCTACGGCACGCGCGGCATGCCGGGCTGGCGCTACCCCAGCCTGTTCTCGCTGCTGGCGGGCGGCCGGCTCGACCTCGCGCCGCTGATCGGCCGTCGGGTCGCGCTGTCCGACGCCTCGGCCGAGCTTGCCGCCTTCGACGGCCCGACCGCGCCGGGGGTGTCCGTCATCACCGATTTCGCCGCCTAGGCTCGGCGCCGGGCGTCGCAAAACCGTCGCGCCCCCCGTCGTTTCGGCTGGCAGCCCCGCCCGAGTTGGAGTATGGAGCGCGCGAGCGACACGGGAGAGCAGCCCATGAAAGCCGCCGTCATCACCTTCCCCGGATCGAACTGCGACCGCGACCTCGCCGAGGGCTTCGCGGCGGCCGGCGCCGAGGTCGCGCGGGTCTGGCACAAGGACACCGAACTGCCGCCCGGCACCGACATCGTCGGCATCCCCGGCGGCTTCTCCTTCGGCGACTACCTGCGCTGCGGCGCCATCGCGGCGCGCTCGCCGATCTCCTCGGCGGTGCTCGAACATGCGCAGCGCGGCGGCTATGTCATCGGGGTCTGCAACGGCTTCCAGGTCCTGACCGAAATGGGCCTGCTGCCGGGCGCGCTGATGCGCAACGCCGGGCTCAAATTCGTCTGCAAGCGGGTGGAACTGACCGTCTCCACCGCCGACAGCGCCTATACCGCCGGCTGGAAGCCGGGCGAACATGTCACCATCCCGATCGCCCATCACGACGGCAACTACACCGCCGATGCCGAGACGCTGGCCAGGCTCAACGGCGAGGATCGGGTGGCGTTCCGATATCTCGCCAATCCGAACGGCTCGATGCAGGACATCGCCGGCATTCTCAGCGACAACCGCCGGGTGTTGGGCATGATGCCGCATCCCGAGCGCGCGGTGGCCGCCGAGCAGGGCGGCGCCGATGGCATGGCGCTCTTCCGCGCAGTGACCGGCGCGCTGGCCACGGTGTGAGCGCGCCGTCGCTTGAGGCGGGCGGGCCGGCGGCGTAATCTGCCGCAATGAGCGCCACCGAGACCCCAGAGGAATTCGACCCCGAGTCCCGCCGCCGGCGGACTTGGATCGCGCGCGGCATCGTCGGGATCTTGGTGCTGGTGGCGATCGGCCTGGTCTGGGCCACCAACGACGTGCTGACCCAGCGCTTCACCGAAACCACCAAGAACCGCGCCGAGCTGCGGCTCGCGCTCTATTCCGGCAACGTGATGAGCGAGCTGCAGCGCACCTCGGTGGTGCCGCTGCTGCTGGCGCGCGATCCGGCGCTGATCCAGGCGCTGACCTCGACCGATTACACCAATACCTCGCAGCGTCTGATCTCGCTGCAGACCGAGATCGACGCCGCGGCGATCCTGCTGCTGGACGCCGACGGCCGGGTGGTGGCGGCCACCAACCGCAACCGGATCGGCGAGAACCTGAAGAGCGCGCCGGCCTTCGTCGACGCGCTGCGGGCGCAGGATTCGGTGTTCTCGGTGAACCAGCGCGCCTCGGGCGGCTTCGAGTTCACCTATTCCCGCGCCCTCGGCCAGAACAACACGGTGATCGGCGTCATCGTGGTCGAGGTCGACCTGAACAAGTTCGAACGCAGCTGGGCCGGCTTTCAGGATGCCGTCGTGGTCACCGACAGCGAGGGCAAGATCATCCTGTCGACCGAGCCGCGCTGGCGTGGGCTGACACTGAAGGAGGCGCTCGCGGTGCGCGACGCGCCCTCGGCCATCCAGCGGGCCTGGAACGTGACCTCGGACTGGACCCGGATCCGCCCCGACGCCTATCTGCGCGGCATGGCGGTGATGAAGAACTCCGCCGCGATTCCCTTCCTGGGCTGGAAGCTGACCTCGTTCACCCGCTACGACTCGATCCGCGAACAGGTGAACTCGGTGCTGGCGCTCGAGATCATGGCCTTCGCCATCCTGCTGGCCTTCAGCTTCTACATCCTGTCGCGCCGGGCCAACCGCCGCACCGCCGTGTTCCGCCGGGAATCGGCGGAACTGCGCCAGCTGAACGCGCGGTTGCAGCGAGAAATCGCCGAACGCGAGAAGGTGCAAAAGGACCTCGCCGTGGCCGAACAGACCCTGGCGCAAAGCTCCAAGCTGGCCGCCCTGGGCGAGATGGCGGCGGCGGTCAGCCACGAGCTGAACCAGCCGCTCGCCGCGATGAAGACCTACCTGGCCGGCGCCCGGCTCCTGCTGCAGCGCCGCCGCGGCGAGGAGGCGCTGTCGTCCTTCCAGCGCATCGACGATCTGATCGAGCGGATGGGGGCGATCACCCGGCAGCTCAAATCCTACGCCCGCAAAGGCGGCACGGCGATGGAGCCGGTGGACGCAAGGAGTTGTATTTCAACGGCTTTGTCGATGATGGAGCCGCAGCTGAAGACCCGCGCGGTGAAGATCAACCGCACCCTGCCGCGGCAGCCGGTGATGGTGATGGCCGACCGCATCCGCTACGAGCAGGTCATCATCAACCTGCTGCGCAATGCGCTCGACGCCACCAAGGCGGTGGCCCAGCCGCAGATCGACATCCTGCTGACCGCGGGCGAAACCGCCACCCTGACGGTGCGCGACAACGGCCACGGCATCGAGAATCTCGAACAGCTTTT
>JAKAJW010000155.1 GCA_021813645.1 Pseudomonadota bacterium
GCCGTCTGGCGCAGGATCGGCTCACTGCTCGAACAGTTCACCCCGCAGGAATGCGAAAACTACATCCGCAACGCAGGATACGGTTCCGTCTAGACCCATCCCGCTCTAGGTAGTGACCTGCCCCCGGTCGTCCCTCGTTCATGACGAGAGCCCTTCGGGTCGATCGTGGTCGGTTTCGGGTTTGGCAAACGTCATTGATCCCGGATAGACGATGCGCCGGACGCAGATGCCGCGCCGGTCACGGCGCCAACCGCCAGTTCCATCAGGCGCTCGGCAGCAAAGCCGATCATCTCGCGTGGCGGAGAGAAAGGGACTGTGGGCGAACCTTCTCCACGCTCCAATGGATCGGACACGCTCAGCCCGATGACCTGCCATCGCGACGCTCGAGCAGCCAGAAGAAGGCCACGGTCAGGGCAAGCACGATCATCAGCAGAACCCAGGATGCGGCGGCGCCCTCGTTGAGCGACAGTCCGAGGAACGCGCGGCGGTAGGCGAAGTAGCTCAGCACTTCGGTCGCATTGCCAGGCCCGCCGCGGGTCAGCACATAGGGCAGATCGTAGGTGCGGAACTCGTTGATGAGCTGGATGACCACGGCAATCGCAGCGACCGGGCGAAGCATGGGCATCGTGATATAGAAAAACTGCTGGACCGCGCCGGCACCGTCCACCTCGGCCGCCTCGTAGGGTTCGCGCGGCAGCGAGGCCAGACCCGCCGCCAGCAGCAGCACCACGAAGGAGGTCTGCTGCCAGATGTCGACCGCCGCCATGGTGGCGACCGCCAGCGCCGGATCGCCGAACCAGTCCACACCATCGAAGCCAAGTCCGCGCAGCATCTGGTTGATGACGCCCAGGTTGGGTTGCAGCAGCATCCGCCAGATCAGCGCCACCGCGATCGGCGACATCGCCATGGGAATGGTCAGGATGGCGAAATAGACTGCCTTCCAGCGCAGCACCTTCTGCAGCATCATTGCCAGGGCGAGGCCGATCACGAACTCGCCGGTCACGGTGATGACCGCGTAGCGGACCGTGAGCCAGGTCGCCTGCCAGAAGAGCGGATCACCAAGCACGCGCGTGAAATTCTCCAGCCCGACAAGGGGCGACAGCCGGAAACTGCGCAGGGTCATCGACGACATCGCCATCAGCGCCGCGTAGGCAAGCGGAAAGCCCATGACGATCACCAGAAGCGACAGACCGGGTGCAGCAAAGGCCCAGCCGGTCCGGGAGGTTCTGCTCATGTGAAGGATCCTGCCCAATGGCCTTTATGTCGCTGGGGGGCCGGTGGACCGGCCCCCCTGTGGAATCAATGCGCCATCTGGTCGGCAAGCCCTTTGGCCGCAGCGGACAGGGCGTCCTCGATCCTGGCCTGCCCCGAGGCCGCCATCGACAGCTGCGTGCCGAGCACATCCTCGTATTGTGCGCTGTAGGTGAAGATCGGAAAGGACTTGCCCGCCGCCACGACCTGTCCGGCATCGGCGTAATAGGGGAACTTCGCCAATACTTCCGCATCCTGGAAGGCCGCCGTCTGCACCGGGGCGTGGCCCTGCAGCGCCCGCGCCTTGACGATCTCGGGGCTCTGCACCCATTCGATGAAGGCCCAGGCCGCGGCCTTCTCTTCCGCGCTGATGTTGCGGGGAATGCCCCAACCCCAGCCGCCGGATTCGCCATGACCACCCGGCACGACAGCCAGCGCAAGCTTGCCCGCTACCGCCGGGCATTCGGCCGGGTTGTCGAGCGCGGGCAGCATCCACCAGTAACTGATCATCGAGAAGGCCTCGCCCGCGCACATGATGCGGCGCGTGTCGTCGAGATTGGCATTGAGCGCGCCTTGCTGCGCCGCCTCGTTCATGGCGCGGACATAGAGTGCCAGCGCCTTGCGCCCGGCCTCGCTGTCCAGCACGACCTTGTTCTCGGGATCGAGATAGTCGCCACCGGCGGCAAACAGGAAGTTCGAGAACTCCATGGAATTGGGGTCGCCGCGCTGGCCCTGCATGGCGAGCCCGGCCGAACCGGCCACGGGTTTCATCTCGACCGCAAGATCGACGAAGCCTTCGAGCGTGTCGGGCAGCGGCCGGTCCGCAAGCAGATCGGTGCGGTAGATCAGGCCCATCGAGTAGTTGTACATGGGCACGATCGGTATGGTATCGCCGTCGCGGCCCAACAGATCCCACATCGCGGGGATGAAGCCATCGAGGTTCATCTGAGAGGCGCGCGCCATCGGCCCCAGATCTTCGAGCCAGCCGGCATCGGGAAATTCACCCGCCCAGAGGAAGTCCACCGAAAGCAGGTTGTAGAAGCTCTCGGGCGCGGTGAGTTGCAGCACGAGCTTGTCGTGCATGTCGCCGTAGCCGATCTTTTCGAACTCGACCTTGATGCCGGTCTTCTCGGTGAACTGCGGCAGCAGCGACTCGATGATGGAGGTTTCGGGCACGTCTTCCATCAACGCGCGCAGCGTCACCTCGGCCGCCGCCGGCCCCGCCAACGGGAGTGTGCCAGCCACAAGCGCCGTGGCGCCAAGAATCCTGGTCAAATTTCGTGTCATTTCGTGTTCCTCCTGCTGAATGCGGGCGGTTCAGTTTGCCCGGGTTGTGTCTGAGACGGTCATTTCACTGCCCCGAAAGTCAGGCCTTCGACGATGAATCGCTGGATGAAGCGCGAGGCGATGATCAGTGGCAGCACTGCCAGCACCACGCCGGCAGCCACCGTGCCGATCTGCACTCCGTTCGATGTCTGCAATCCCGCCAGCGCGACCGGGATCGTGGCCGTGCGCGGGCCAGATAGGACAAGTGCGAACAGAAACTCATTCCACGACAGGATGAAGCCCAGAACACCCGCCGCCGCCATGCCGGGCAGCGCCGTCGGCAGGACGACGATCCGGAAAGCCTGGCCCGCCGTGGCCCCGTCGCTCATCGCTGCCCATTCCAGATCGACGGGGATACCCTTGAAGAAACCCATCATGATCCAGGTCAGGAACGGCAGGTTCAGCGCACCATAGACCAGGATCAGGCCGAGAAGGCTGTTGGTCAGCCCGAGGCTGCGCAGGATGGCGAAGGCCGGCAGCACCAGCGCCACGGGCGGCAGCATCTGGGTGGCCAGCACCGCAAAGCGTCCGGCCCGCCCCGCGGTGCCGAAGCGGGCAAAGGCATAGCCGAGCGTGACTGCAAAGGGCATGGCCAGCACCACCGAGCCGGCCGAAACGATCAGGCTATTGAGATAGGAGAGCGGAAAACGACCGGCGAAGAGTGCGTCGAAGTTTTCGGTGGACTGTTCGGGCAGGATGCCGGGCGCATAGGACATCGATGCCGGCACCAGGGCCACCCGCGTGACCCAGAGGATGGGCAGGAGCACAGCCAGACAGGCAAGGATCAGGCCCAGATGCAGAGCGGCTTGTGCGGCTCGGCCACGACCGCCGCTCATGCCCGCCATGCTCATGTCGGCCTCCGGGATGGTGGAAGCCCGGGTCTCGGGATCACGGACTCGGTTGCGGGATCGAACAGATGGGCCGCAGCGAGGTCGGCGTGGACGATCAGGCTCTCTCCCGGCCGCGGTACATGTCCCCGCCCGAGCCGCAC
>JAKAJW010000302.1 GCA_021813645.1 Pseudomonadota bacterium
CGCGCTCGGCGGTCTGGGTGGTGGCGACCGCCGCCGCGCCTGGAGCGAGATCGACCGCGTAGGACAGCCGGTCGCCGCCGGTCAGCCCGCCCGAGGTGTTGAGGAAGACGATCTCGGGCACCGACGCGTGGCTGCGCGGCAGGAAGGCCTTGGCGGAGCCCTGCTGGGCGAGTCGCTGCAACCGTCCCTCGGGGCCGAGCGCCACCGCCGCGCGGCCCTGCGCGCGTTCCATCAGCAACGGGTTCAGCGATCCATCGGCCATGCCGTCTTCTACCTCGCGCCGGACGCCGCGTGAGGCTGGTCCGGATTGCCGGCCGAGACAAGCGCCACTTGCCCGCCGATCGCCGCTTTTCGCGGCACCCGCGCCCGAATTTCGAGCGCGGCGAGAAGTCCGGCGGGACTTCCAAAGCCCCCCCGATTTCGTGTAACGGCTCTGTCATGACCGAGACATTGATCCTTCGCCGGCCCGACGACTGGCACCTCCATCTGCGCGACGGGGAAATGCTCGCCGGCGTGCTGCCGGAAAGCGCCCGCCACTTCGGCCGCGCCATCGTCATGCCCAATCTGGTGCCGCCGGTGGTGACCGGCCGCCAGGCCTCCGCCTATCGCGAGCGCATTCTTGCCGCCCTGCCGGAGGGCGCGCCCTTCACGCCCTTGATGACGCTCTACCTGACCGAAGACACCGACCCCGAGGACGTCACCGCCGCCTATGCCAACGGCTTCGCCATGGCGGTGAAGCTCTACCCCGCCGGCGCGACCACCAATTCGGCCTCCGGCGTGCGCGACTTCGACAAGGTGCGCGGCGTGCTGGAGGCGATGGCCGAGATCGGCATGCCGCTTTGCGTCCATGGCGAGGTGACCGACCCCAAGGTCGATATCTTCGACCGCGAGGCGGTGTTCATCGACCGCGTGCTGGAGCCGCTGCGGCGGGCCACGCCCGGGCTGCGCGTGGTGATGGAGCATGTCACCACCCAGGAGGCGGTCGCCTATGTGCGCGCCGCCGAAAGCGGGCTGGGGGCGACGATCACCACCCATCACCTGATCATCAACCGCAACCACATCCTGGTCGGCGGCATCCATCCGCATTACTACTGCC
Source organism: Pseudomonadota bacterium (assembly GCA_021813645.1). Classification (GTDB taxonomy): domain Bacteria; phylum Pseudomonadota; class Alphaproteobacteria; order Rhodobacterales; family Rhodobacteraceae; genus Solirhodobacter. The sequence goes on from JAKAJW010000302.1 coordinate 1,097, forward strand.
TGCCGGTCGCCAAGCGCGAGCTGCACCGGCTGGCGCTGCGCGAGGCGGCGACCTCGGGCGATGCGCGGTTCTTCCTGGGCACCGATTCGGCACCGCATGCGGATGCGGCCAAGGAAAGCGGCTGCGGCTGCGCCGGCTGCTTCACCGCCACCAATACGCTGTCGATCCTGGCCCATGTCTTCGAGGAAATGGGCCGGCTCGACCGGCTGGAGGGTTTCACCTCGCTGCATGGCCCGGCCTTCTACGGCCTGGCGCCGAACGAGGACCGGATCACCTTGACCAAAGGCGCCACCCCGGTCGCCTATCCGGCCAAGATCGAGACCGGCGTCGGGCCGGTGACCGTCTTCGACCCTGGCTTCCCGCTCTACTGGCGGGTGGCATGACCGCTTCGCCCTCCTTCTGACCCGTTCCGCCGGCGGGGCCGCCGGCGCGCCGCCAAGACCGTTCGCCAGGACCGGCCGCCAGGACCGACAACCAAGACCGGCCCAAGACAAGGATAAGCCCGATGCTGCTGCCCTCCGCCTATCCCGCGCCGGAAGAGATCGCCCGGCTGACCGCCCGGATGCTGCTCGAGATCAAGGCGGTGCATTTCAATGCCGCCGAACCGTTCACCCTGGCCTCCGGCCTGCCCTCGCCGACCTATATCGATTGCCGCAAGCTGATCAGCTATCCGCGCATCCGCGGCACGCTGATGGATTTCCTCGCCTGCACCGTGCTGCGCGGCGCCGGCTTCGAGGCCTTCAGCAATGTCGCCGGCGGCGAGACGGCCGGCATCCCCTTCGCCGCCATGGTGGCCGAGCGGCTCGGCCTGCCGATGACCTATGTCAGGAAGAAGCCGAAGGGCTACGGCCGCAACGCCCGGATCGAGGGCGTGATGGGCGAAGGCGACCGGGTGCTCTTGATCGAGGATCTGGCCACCGACGGCGGCTCCAAGCTGTCCTTCGTCGAGGCGATCCGGGCGACCGGGGCGAGCTGCGGCCATACCGCGGTGATCTTCTTCTACGACATCTTCGAGGGTGCCGAAGCGACGCTGGCCGGGAGCGGCATCACGCTGCACCGGCTCTGCACCTGGTGGGACGTGCTGGCCGAAGCGCGCGCCCAGGCCGCCTTCGACGCTGCCACGCTGACCGAGGTGGAGGCGTTCCTGAAGGCGCCGCGGGCCTGGCAGGAAGCCCGCCGCAACGACTAAAGGCCAGTGTTGCCGAACTGCCGCGCGGCGCCGGGAACCGGTGAATCGGCGCGGCCGGCCAGGGGATGCTCTGGGGAAAACTGGCGGCGCGGGGCGCAGAGAATCAGCGACCCACAGCGTAGGGTGACGACATTCGCCCCAACATGTGGTAGGCTGCCCCGCATCCACAGCCCATCCACAGGCTTCAGGGGAAATTGTCCCTGGGTTATCCCCCGGCTTCTTCCTCTTGCTCCGCTCGATGGGCTCGTTATTGAGGCCGGCTAGGACAGGGAAGTGAGATGACGGACGTAACACCGATCCGGGCCGGGCTGCCGCAAGCGCTCGAGCCGGGGACTGTCGCGCCGGAACTGGCGCCGCACAACATCGAGGCCGAACAGCAACTGCTGGGCGCCATACTGACCAACAACGACATCTTCGACCGGATCGCCAGCCTGGTCCGGGCGGAGCATTTCTACGAACCGGTGCACCGGCGCATCTTCGAGGTGGCGGCGGCGCGAATCCAGAAAAACGCGCTGGCCTCGCCGGTGACGATCAAGGCCTTCTTGGAAGACGATGCCGGGCTGAAGGAGCTGGGCGGCGCGGCCTATCTGGCGCGGCTCGCCGGCGGCGCGATCGCCGCCTATGCGGCGCGCGACTACGCCCAGATGATCTACGACCTGGCGGTGCGGCGCGAGCTGATCACCCTGGGCCAGGACATCGCCGCCAAGGCCGGCAAGCTTGATGTCGCCTCCGAACCCAAGGACCAGATCGTCGAGGCGGAGCAGCGGCTCTACCAACTCGGCGAGCAGGGTGTGGCCGAGCGCGGCTTCCAGTCCTTCCTGAAGGCGGTCACCGATGCGGTGAACGTCGCCAACGCCGCCTACCGCCGCGACGGCGGGCTGGCCGGGATCTCGACCGGGCTCGTCGACCTCGACAAGAAGCTCGGCGGGCTGCATCCCTCGGACCTCCTGATCCTCGCCGGGCGACCGTCGATGGGCAAGACCTCTCTGGCCACCAACATCGCCTTCAACGTCGCCAAGGCCTACAAGCGCGGGCTGACCGCCGACGGCACGGAAGGCGCGGTGGAAGGCGGGGTGGTCGGGTTCTTCTCGCTTGAAATGTCGGCCGAGCAGTTGGCCGCCCGGGTCCTGTCGGAAGCGGCCGAGGTGCCGTCGGAGCAGATCCGCCGTGGCGACATGACCGAAGCCGAGTTCCGCCGCTTCGTCGAGGCCGCGAAGGCGCTGGAGGCCTGCCCGCTCTACATCGACGACACGCCGGCG
>JAKAJW010000046.1 GCA_021813645.1 Pseudomonadota bacterium
TCCACTCTCGCGGCGCTGACCGGAGGCCTGGCGGCCTCGGCGGGGCCGGCGCTGGCTTCCGAAGCGGCCGTGCCGTTCTTCTCGCTGCACAACGGCCCGTTCATCGTGCTGATCGCCTTTGTGATCTTCATCGGCGTTCTGGTCTACTTCAAGGTCCCGGGCATGCTCGGCGGCATGCTCGACAAGCGCGCTGGCCAAATCCGCGTCGACCTCGAAGAGGCTCGGCAGTTGCGCGAAGAGGCCCAGGCGATCCTGGCTTCCTATGAGCGTAAGCAGAAGGAAGTGCAGGCGCAGGCGGAACGCATCGTCGCCCAGGCCAAGGAAGAGGCCCAGCTCGCCGCAGCGCAGGCCAAGGCCGACCTGAAATCCTCTATCGCCCGGCGCCTGGCCGCGGCCGAGGATCAGATCGCCTCGGCAGAAAAGGCGGCGCTTCGCGAGGTGAAGGATCGGGCCGTCGCGGTCGCAGTGGCGGCCGCCGGCGATGTGCTGAGCCAGCAGATGTCGGCCACGGCCGCCAACAAGCTGATCGACGGCGCGATCGCCGAAGTCGGTGCCAAGCTGAACTGATCGCGAACCGCTCTTGTTTCTGCAAGGCCCGGCTTCGGCCGGGCCTTTTTCATGGCAGGCTCCCCCTGCCCCGCCACGGCCGGCCCGCAGCCGGCAGCGTGGCTCACCGCCCCTGCTCGTGCTCGAACCGCTGGAGGGCGACGGCCTCGTTGCGCTCGGCCTTCTGCTGGGTTTCGAGCGCCCGCGCGACGAAGTCGAGATGCGCTTCGACCGCGGCACGCGCCGCCACCGGATCGCGCGCCTGCAAGGCATCGTTGATCGCCCGATGCTGGTCGAGCATCGCCAGCCGGGTAGTCCGCTGCTTGAACATCACCTGGCGATTGTAGAACACGCCTTGCCGCAGCAGATCGTACATCGAGCGCAGCATATGCAGCATCACCACGTTGTGGCTCGCCTCCACGATCGCCATGTGGAAGTCGGCGTCGAGCCGGGCCTCCTCGGCCGAATTGCGCTTCTGATGCGCCGCTTCCATCTTGCCGAAGACGCTGGCGACCACCTTCAGATCGGTGTCGGACCCGAGCGTGGCGGCACGCTCTGCCGCCAGCGCCTCCATGTCGCGGCGGAAGGCGAGGTAGTCGAAGACCGCCTCGGCATGGCTGGCGAACAGCGCCACCAACGCCGGCGAAAAGGCCGAACCGAGCACCTCGGCCACGAATATGCCCGCCCCGGGCTTGGCCACCAGCAGGCCGCGCGCCTCGAGATCGGCCACGGCATCGCGCAGCGACGGCCGCGACACCCCGAGCTGCTCGGACAGATCGCGCTCCGATGGCAACCGCTCTCCAGGTCGGAGAATCCCCCGCAAAATCAGCATTTCGATCTGCCGCACGACAGCGGCAGACAACTTCTCCGGCGTTATCTTCTGAAACGGCATGACTGACCTCAAATTGGCCAGATCATATGACCACCCCAGCCGGGGTCAATCTGCTTAAAGCTGATTGCTCGGATGGATGCGGATCTCCACGCGCCGGTTCTGCGCCCGGCCCTCGGGGGTGTCATTCGGCGCCACCGGGTCGGCTTCGCCCTTGCCGTAGGCCAGAAGCCGGTCGGCGCGCACTCCGTCGTCCAGCAAGATCCCTTCGACCGCCTGGGCGCGGCGAAAGCTCAGCTGCTGGTTGTAGCCGGCGGAGCCGGTGTTGTCGGTGAACCCGACGATCGTCACCTTGGAATGCGGATATTGCGTCAGGCTCGCGGCGACTTTGGCAAGCTCGTGCTGCAACGCCGGCCGCACGACGATGGAATTGGTGGCGAACAGCACGTCTTGCGGCATTGTCACCACCAGTTCCTGCCCGGTATTGGCGACGCGAATGTTGTCGTTGCCGAGGCTCGTCTGCAGCTGCTGCGCCTGCTGGTCGAGCGCGCCGCCGGCGATGGCGCCGACCACGCCGCCCGCCACCGCACCGACCACAGATTTGCCAAGCGCGCCGCGCCCGCCCGAAAGTGCCCCGGCCAGTCCGCCCACCACGGCACCAGCGACCGCGCCGGTTTCGGCATTCGCATCGGGATTGTATCCGGGACCCGCGTCGGAGACGCAGCCCGACAGGGCCAGGGCGCCGGCCGCGGCCAGCAGGGGAAGGAATTTCGCACGCATGGTTTGCCTCGTCGTCCGGGGCCCGTTGGCCGGCCCGCGGAGGGGCTTATAGCCATCGCTCCCCCGGCCGGCGAGGCGCGCGCGCGCCCGAAACCGCGCACGGGCAATCACAATCGCTCGCTTGGCCGGTCAGACCTCGGCGCGGGCGGCCTCCCAGGCCAGCATGGCGCGCTTCACCGGCAAGCCCCAGTGATAGCCGGCCAACTCCCCGCTGCTGCGCAGCGCCCTGTGGCAGGGGATCAGGAAGCTGATCGGATTGCGTCCGACCGCGCTGCCCACGGCCCGCTGCGCCGTGGGATGGCCGACCGCGCGCGCCAGATCGGTATAGGTCGTGACATGGCCGCTGGGGATGCGCAGCAGCGCCTCCCAGACCTTGATCTGAAACGGTGCGCCGATCAGGTGCAGCGGCACCGGCTCGGCCGCATCGGCGCCGAAGGCGGCCAGCACCCAGGGGCGCAGCCGGGCGACATCCTCGACGAAATCCGCCCGTGGCCAGCGCGACAGCATGTCGGCCATGGTCGCCTCGGCACCGGCCTCGGCGGCAAAGCCGAAGCCGCAGATACCCTTCTCCGTCCCCATCGCCAGCGCCGGACCGAAGGGGCTCTCGAACCAGCCCCAGAAGACCGTCAGCCCGGCACCGCCACGTGCATAGTCGCCGGGGCTCATCGCCTCCCAGCGCAGGAACAGATCGTGCAACCGACCGCCGCCCGACAGCCCGGCCTCGAAGGCCGTGTCGAGCACGGAATGACGCGTCTCCAGGAGCCGCTTGGCGAGACCCAGAGTCAGATACTGCTGATAGCGTTTTGGCGAGACGCCCACCCAGCGGCTGAACACGCGCTGGAAATGCGCCGGGCTCATGCCCATCCGGCGGGCGAGATCCTCGAGCGACAGCTGCGGCCCGCCCTGGTCGATCTCGGCCAGGGTACGGGCGATCACCCGGTAATGATAGCCGGGGCTGTCCTCGGCCTCGCTCGGCAGATCGGCGGCGACGGAAGGCGTGGCTTGGGGCTGGTCGTCTGGCATCTCGGCCTCCTTTCCGACGAGACTACCCTGCCGACGCCAGCCCGGCGACCCGGTTCCTGCGCCATTTGGCGGCTCGGCCCGGTCCCGTCACCGCAGCGCAGCCGCCCGTAATGCTGCGGCTTTCCGCGGCCAGGGAAATAGGGCGCATTTTGCGGGTTTTGCCGCGCGAGTGGCTTGCCCGTCACGGTCCACCGTTGCATAGCAAGCGCATGGCCCGCCAACTCGACTACCTCACGCTGAAGGAGATCTTCCGCCGGTTCCACGCCCAGGAGCCGGAGCCGAAGGGCGAGTTGGAGCACCACAATGCCTTCACGCTGCTCGTCTCCGTGGCGCTCTCCGCGCAGGCGACCGACGTGGGGG
>JAKAJW010000273.1 GCA_021813645.1 Pseudomonadota bacterium
GGAAGCCGGCGGAGACGATCAGCGCGAAGCCGACCGAGAGGCGGAAGCCGTAGATCACCCGGGCCAGCACGTCGCGGGCGGTGTCGTCGGTGCCGAGCCAGTGCTTGGCGTCGGGGGCCGAGGGCGCGGTGCCCTTGATGTCGCTGATGGTGCTGTAGGAATAGGGGATCGGCGGCCAGAGGATCCAGCCCTTCTGGATCTTCTCGCCCGCCACCATGCCGGTCTTCTCTGCCTCGGCGCGGGTCTGTTCGGGGTGGTCGAAGCAGGGATCGGCGCCGCCGGTGACGATCAGGCATTGCACCACCGGGTCCTTGTAGACCGCATCGGTGCGGAAATCGCCGCCGAAGTCCTTTTCGGAATAGAAATGCAGCACCGGGCTGTAGAGCTGGCCGCGGAAGCTCAGCAGCAGCGGATGGTCGTTGGCCAGGAACTCCGCGAACAGCGACAGGCCGAACAGCGCCGCGAAGATCCACAGCGACCAGAAGGCGCGGCGGTTGGCGCAGAAGTTCCGCCAGCGGCGGCGGTTGAGATCCGAAAGCGCCACTCAGGTCTCCCGCGTCTCGAAGTCGATGCGGGGGTCGACCCAGACGTAGAGCAGGTCGGAGACCAGGCCCATCACGAGGCCGATCAGCGAGAAGACGAAGAGCGTGCCGAAGATCACCGGGTAGTCGCGATCCACCGCCGCCTGGAAGCCCAGCCGGCCGAGCCCGTCGAGCGAGAAGATCGTCTCGATGATGATCGAGCCGCCGAAGAACATCGAGACGAAGACCGCCGGGAAGCCGGCGATGACGATCAGCATGGCGTTACGGAAGACATGGCCATAGAGCACGCGCTTCTCGCTCAGCCCCTTGGCGCGGGCGGTCATCACGTAGTGTTTCTTGATCTCGTCGAGGAAGCTGTTCTTGGTCAGCAGGGTCAGCGTGGCGAAGCCGGAGATGGTGGAGGCGATCACAGGCAGGGTGATGTGCCAGAAATAGTCGGCGACCTTGCCGAGAAGGCTGAGCTGGCCCCAGTTGTCGGAGGTGAGCCCGCGCAGCGGGAAGATGCGCCAGTAGGAGCCGCCGGCGAAGAGCACCAAGAGCAGGATGGCGAAGAGAAAGCCGGGAATGGCATAGCCCACGATGATCGCGCCCGAGGTCCAGGTGTCGAAGCGCGAGCCGTCGCGGACCGCCTTGCGGATGCCGAGCGGGATCGAGATCAGGTAGCTCAGCAGCGTCGACCAGAGCCCGAGCGAGATCGACACCGGCAGCCGTTCCTCCACCAGTTTCACCACCGATTTGGACTGGAAGTAGCTCTGCCCGAAATCCAGGTGGGCGTAGTTCCACATCATGTCGAGGAAGCGTTCCAAGGGCGGCTTGTCGAAGCCGAACTGCTTGTTCAGGCTTTGGATGAACTCGGGCGGCAGGCCGCGGGCACCGAGGTATTTCTCGCCCGCCGCCAGTTGCGCGCCGCCCGCCGCCCCGCCACCGCCGGCGAAGCCCTCGAAGGCGTTGCCCTGGCCCTGCAGCCGGGCGATGATCTGTTCCACCGGTCCGCCGGGGACGAATTGGGTCAGGGTGAAGTTAATCACCATGATCCCGACCAACGTCGGGATCATCAGCAGAATCCGCCGCAGGATATAGGCGCCCATCGGCCCGCCCTAATGCAGGAAGCCCGCGGCCTTCACCGCGGCCGCCTTCTTTGGGTCATACCACCAGAAGTCGAGCTCGCCCAGTTGATAGGGCGGCAGGACCTGCGGATGGTCGAAGATGTCGTAATAGGCCACCAGGTGGTTCGGCTGATACCATTCGGGAATGGTGAAATGCAGCGCCCGCAGCACCCGGTCGAGCGCATGCACGGCGGTCTTCATCTCCGCGAGCGACTTCGCCTTCAGCGCATCCGCGATCAGCGCATCGACCGCCGGGCTCTTCAGCCCCATCAGGTTGAAGGTGGAGATGTCGGCGGTGGCCGATCCGAAGGTCTGCATCAGATCGGACGAGGGCGAGAGGCTGGTCGACAGGAAGGTGGTGGTGATGTCGAAGTCGTAGTGCCGGCGGCGGTCGACCGCCTGGGCATTGTCGACATTGTCGAGCCGGGCATCGACGCCGAGCGCCTTCAGGTTCTCGATGAATGGGGTCAGGATACGGTCGAAGGCGGGTAGGTCGTTGAGGAAGTCGATCTTCAGCGGCTCGCCCTTGGCGTTGCGCCTGAGCCCGTTCGGGCCGACCTGCCAGCCGGCGGCGTCGAGCAGCGCCGAGGCCTTGCGCAGGTTGGCGCGGTCGAGTTGGCGGCTATCCGAAGAGATCGGCGGCATCGCCGCGTCGGCGCTCAGCACGCCCGCCGGCAGTTCCGGGGCGAGCGGCTCGAGCAGCGCAAGCTCGTCCGGCGTGGGCTTGCCGGTCGCGGCCAGGTCGGAGTTCTGCCAGAACGAGGCCGGGCGCTTGTAGACGCCGTAGAACAGCTTCGCATTGGTCCATTCGAAATTGAACATCAGGCCGATCGCCTCGCGCACGCGAATGTCCTGAAACTGCGGCCGGCGCAGGTTGAACACCATGGTCTGGCCCGGAAAGATCGCGCCGTCGGGCAGCGCGGCCTTGGTGACCGCGCCGGCCTTCAGCGCCGGAAAGTCGTAGCCGGTCGCCCAGGTGATCGACGAGGCCTCGGTGCGGAATGTGTAGTTGCCGGCCTTGAAGCCCTCGAAGGCGGCGTTGTAGTCGGCGTAATATTCGATCCGGATGCGGTCGAAATTGTAGCGGCCGCGGTTGATCGGCAGATCGCGGCCCCAATAGCTCGGGTTGCGCCTGTAGATCACGGTCTGGCCCGTCTTCATCCGGTCGAGCACATAGGGGCCGGAGCCGAGAAACGGCTCCAGGCTCGGCTGCGACAGATCGCGGTGGTCCTTTTCGTATTCGGCCTGGGAGAAGATCGGCAGCTGGCCCACCGTGGCCGGCAGGTCGCGGGTGGGGAAGCCCGGCTTGAAGGTGAACTTGATCCGGTAGGGGTCCAGCACCTCGACGCTCTGCACCTGCTCGCGCAGGATCAGCCGGAAATCCGGCAGGCCCTTGTCGCGCAGCACCTGGTAGGAGAAGGCGACATCCGCGGCGGTCAGCGGCGAGCCGTCGGAGAAGGTCACGTCATGGCGCAGGTCGAAGATCACCCAGGAGCGGTCGGCGGGATATTCCAGCGTCGTGCAGATCAGGCAGTAGAGCCCGCGGCCGTCGTCGGCCACATTGGTCAGGAGCGACTCGTAAAGCATCGAGGCCAGGCCCGCCGCCCGGCCGCGTTCGGAATAGGGGTTCATCGAATCGAAAGCGCCGAACGCCCATTCGGAGATCTCGCCGCCCTTCGGCGCTTCCGGGTTGACGTAGTCGAGATGCTTGAAGTCCTGCGGGTATTTCAGGTCGCCGAAGGGCGAGATGCCCCGGGAGGTGGTCACTGCCGGCTGGTCCGCCCGTGCCGGAGCGGCGCCGACCACTCCCAGGCCCGCCCCCAGACCCAAGGCCAGCGCCAGCGCCAGGCCGGACGCGCGCGCCCGCGCGCCGCCG
>JAKAJW010000166.1 GCA_021813645.1 Pseudomonadota bacterium
GGCGATCCGCAGCGCCCTGCCCTGCGCCATCGTGGTCGGCGACAGCACCCAGCCTGTCTATGCCGGCAACCTCTATTACGACCACGACCGCCCCGGCGGCTGGTTCAACGCCGCCACCGGCTTCGGCGCGCTCGGCTTCGGACCGCCCGCCGCGATCGGCGCCGCGCTGGCCGCGCCGGAGGCGCCGGTGGTCTGCCTGGTGGGCGACGGCGGGCTGCAATTCTCGCTCGCCGAGTTGATGACGGCGAAGGACGAAGGCACCCCGGTCCGCTTCCTGGTCTGGAACAATCACGGCTACCGCGAGATCGCCGAGGCGATGGCCGCCGCCGACACCGAAGTGATCGGCTGCACCCCGACGCCGCCGGCGCTCGGCCCGCTCGCCGAAGCGGCCGGCCTGCCCTTCGTCAGCATCCCGGCGACCCCGGAGGCGCTGACCGCCGCGCTGCGCGTCCCGCAGACCGGCCCGCAGCTGATCGAGATCCGGGCGGGCTGAACCGACCGTCCAGGGCCTCGGCGCGCCCCGGCGCCTGCCCCATGGACGGCCCGCCCGTGCCGCCCTATGAAGGCTCCACCCTTTCACCGCATCGTCAGGTGACCGATGGACCAAGGCCCCGACTTCATCGCCGGCGTTCCGCCGCAGCGCATCGCCCAACTCGCCGAGCGCGAGGCGAGCCGCTACCGCAGCGCCCGGCCGCGCGCCGCCGCGGCCCTGGCCGAGGGCGCGCGCGCCTTCCTCGAGGGCGTGCCGATGCATTGGATGCGCGACTGGCCGATGCCCTTCCTGCCGCTGGTCGCCGAGGCGCGCGGCGCCAAGATCACCGATATCGACGGCCATGAGCTCGACGATTTCTGCCTGGGCGACACCGGCTCGATGTTCGGCCATTCGCCGGCGCCAGTGGCGCGTGCGATCCGCCAGCAGTCGCGCCGCGGGCTGACCTATATGCTGCCGACCGAGGCGGCGCTGGAGGCGGGGCGGCTGCTCAGCGACCGCTTCGGCCCGTTCAAATGGCAGATCGCCACCACCGCGACCGACGCCAACCGCTTTGCGCTGCGCGTCGCCCGCGCGGTGACCGGGCGCAAGAAGGTGCTCGTCTTCAACGGCTGCTACCACGGCACGGTGGACGACACGATGGTGGCGCTGGAGGACGGCCGCACCGTGGCGCGGCCCGGCCTGGTCGGCCAGGCGGCGGACCTGACCCAGACTGCGGTGGCGGTGGAGTTCAACGACCTTGCCGGGGTCGAGGCGGCGCTGCAGAGCGGTGAGATCGCCGCGGTGTTGACCGAGCCGGTGATGACCAATTCCTGCATGGTGCTGCCGCGCGCCGATTTCCATGCCGGGCTGCGCAACCTGACCCGGGCGCATGGCGCGCTGCTCATCATCGACGAGACCCATACGATCTCCTCCGGCCTGGGCGGCTACACCCGGGTCCACGGGCTCGAGCCCGATATCTTCGTGGTCGGCAAATGCGTGGCCGGCGGCATGCCCACCGCGGTCTGGGGCCTGAGCGCCGAGGTCGCGGCGCGCTTCGCCGCCTATGACGCCAGCCGCCCGGCCGGCCATTCCGGCATGGGCACCACGCTGTCGGCCAATCCGATGCAATTCGCCTGCCTGAAGGCCACGCTTGCCGAAGTGATGACGCCGAGGGCCTATGCGACGATGGAAAAGGGCGCCGAGCGGCTCGCCCGCGGGCTGACGCGGGTGCTGCGCGATCACGGCGCGCCCTGGCATGTCGTCCGGGTCGGCGCGCGGGTGGAGTTCATCTGCGCCCCCGGCCCGCTGAAGAACGGCGCCGAGGCCGCGCGTGCCCATCAGCCGATGCTGGAGGCGGCAATCCACACCGCGCTCGTCAACCGCGGCTGCCTGATCGCGCCCTTCCACAACATGATGCTGATCAGCCCCGCCACCCGGCCTGGCCAGATCGACCGGCTCATCCTCGCCTTCGACGAAATCCTCACCGAGCTCTTCGCCTGACCCTGATCCGACCATGACCCAGACCAGCCCCACCGGTTCCACCCCCGCCGAGGCGGAAGCCTTCCTCGCCGCCCATCCGGATATCGAGGCGATCGACATCGTGCTGTTCGATGCCAATGGCATCGGCCGCGGCAAGATCATCCGCCGCCACGAACTCCTGGGCCTCTATCAGAACGGCCGGCACCTGCCGATCTCGATCCTCGGGCTCGACATCTGCGGCGAGGACGTCCACGAGACCGGGCTGATCTGGGATCAGGGCGACGGCGATCTGCGCGCCTGGCCGGTGCCCGGCACGCTGGTCCCGCTGGCTGGCACGGTGCCGCCTCGGGCCGAGCTGTTCCTGGCGATGTATCACCTCGACGGCACGCCGATGCGCTCGGACCCGCGCCATGCCCTGGCCGACCAGATCGCGGCGCTGAAATCCGAGGGGCTGCAGGCTTCGGCGGCCTTCGAGCTTGAGTTCTTCCTGCTCGCCAACGAGCGCGACCCCAGCGGCGCCGTCCAGCCCGCCCGCGCGGTGCTCGACGGCCGGCCCTCGACCAAGACCGAGGTCTATTCGGTCGATCACCTGCACGGCATGGTGCCGCTGTTCGCGGCGATCTACGCCGGCGCCGCGGCGGCCGGGATCAAGGCGGAAACGGTGATTTCGGAATATGCGCCGGGCCAATACGAGCTGACGCTGCATTACCGCGACGACCCGATGGCCGCGGCCGACGACCTCGCCCGGCTGAAGCGGATCGTCCGGCTGCAGGCGCGGCTGCACGGCGTCACCGCCTGCTTCATGGCCAAGCCGGTCGAGAAATACGCCGGCTCGGGCATGCATCTGCATGTCTCGCTGCGCGACCTCGCCGGCCGCAACGTCTTCACCGAAGCGACCGAGGGGCAATGGGCGCCGCCGCTTCTGCACGCGCTCGGCGGGCTGCGGCAGACGATGGGCGAATCCATGCTGGTCTTCGCCCCGCACGCCAATTCCTGGCGCCGCTTCGCCAGCCAGAGCTATGCGCCGGTCTCGCCCTCCTGGGGCGTCAACAACCGCTCGGTGGCGCTGCGCATCCCGGCCGGCGGCCCCGCCGCCCGCCGGATCGAGCATCGCCCCTCCGGCGTCGACGCCAATCCCTACCTGGTCGCCGCCACCGTGCTCGCCGGGCTGCGCCACGGCCTGGCCGAACGCATCGACCCCGGCCCGGAGACCACCGGCAACGCCTATGCGGCGGCCGGCGACGGCCCGGCGATGCCCGACGACTGGCGCTCGGCGATCGCCGCGGCGCAGGGCTCGGCCTTCCTCCAGCGCGCGCTCGGCGCCGACATGCACCGCACCTTCACCGCGATCAAGGCGGCGGAATATGCCCGCGTCGCCCGCACCATCGCCGATGTGGATTACGACCTCTACCTGCACACGGTCTGACGCGCGGCGGCGGCGCCGGCGGGGCCGCGCCTATTCCCCTGCCCGGCGCTGCGCCGCCAGCTCGGCGTCGCGCCCGGCCACCGCCTCGGCGGCGTGGAACGGTTCGGCGGGCGCCACGCCGGGCGGCT
>JAKAJW010000164.1 GCA_021813645.1 Pseudomonadota bacterium
GGCTGTCGCATTGGGTGTAGTTGCGCGAGCCGGTCGCCTTCGGATGGATCGACACCAGCCCGCGATAGGTATTCTGCGCCTTGCCGGCCGAAATCCCTTTGGAAACAATGCGCGAGCGGGTGTTCTTCCCAAGATGCATCATCTTGGTCCCGGTATCGGCCTGCTGCATGTTGTTGGCGATGGCGATCGAGTAGAACTCGCCCTGGCTCTCTTCGCCGCGCAGGATGCAGCTGGGGTATTTCCAGGTGATCGCCGAGCCGGTCTCGACCTGGGTCCACATTACCTTGGCCCGCGCCTCGCGGCAGTCGGCCCGCTTGGTGACGAAGTTGTAGATCCCGCCCTTGCCCTCGGCATCGCCGGGGAACCAGTTCTGCACCGTGGAATATTTCACCTCGGCGTCTTCCAGGATGACGATCTCGACCACCGCCGCGTGCAGCTGATGGGTGTCGCGCTTGGGCGCCGTGCAGCCTTCGAGGTAGCTGACGTAGCTGCCCTTGTCGGCGATGATCAGCGTGCGCTCGAACTGGCCGGTGTTCTCGGCATTGATGCGGAAATAGGTCGACAGTTCCATCGGGCAGCGCACCCCCGGCGGGATATAGACGAAGCTGCCGTCCGAAAAGACCGCCGAGTTCAGCGTGGCGAAGAAATTGTCCGACGGCGGCACGACCGAGCCGAGGTATTTCCGCACCAGCTCGGGGTGTTCCTTGATCGCCTCCGAGATCGGCATGAAGATCACGCCGGCCTTCTTCAACTCCTCCTTGAAGGTGGTGCCGACCGAGACGCTGTCGAACACCGCGTCGACCGCCACCTTGCGGCCCTCGCTCGGCGCCGCCGCGGCGCCCTCGACGCCGGCCAGGATCATCTGCTCTTTCAACGGGATGCCGAGCTTTTCATAGGTGGCGAGCAGCTTCGGATCGACCTCGTCGAGGCTCTTCGGCTTCACCCCCATGCTCTTCGGCTTGGCGTAGTAGTACTGGTCCTGATAGTCGATCTCGGGATAGTGCAGCATCGCCCAGCGGGGCTCTTCCATCTGTTGCCAGCGCCGGAAGGCGGCCAGCCGCCAGTCCAGCATCCATTCCGGCTCGCCGTTCTTCTCCGAGATCAGCCGAACGATCTCCTCGTTCAGCCCCTTCGGCGCGTATTCGGTCTCGATTTCGGTTTCCCAGCCGTATTTGTAGGCGCCGGACATCGCCTTCACGGTCTCGATCGTCTCGCGATCGACGCCGTCGCGCAGCTCGGTTTCCGCCCCGTCCAGAACAGCCATCGGTCTTCCTTCGCTCCCAGGGGCTGCCGCCCCGTTGCTTATCCCGTTTCTCATGCGGCCCGCCGGCGGCGGGCCTGCGCGGTCCAGGCCTCGGCGAAGCGCAGCACCGTGTCGCGCGCCACCCCCGGCCCGATCGAGACGCGCAGCGCCGAAGCCGCCGCGGTCGCATTGAACCCCATCGCCTCCAGCACCCGGCTCGGCCGCACCTTGCCCGAGGAACAGGCGGATCCGGCCGAAACCGCGAACCCGGCCAGATCCATCAGCATCACCTGGGTCTCGCCCTTCCATCCGGGCGTCACCAGGCAAGTCGTGTTCGGCAGCCGCGCGCGCCCTTTCCCGACAATAATAGTCGAGCTTTCTCCGGAGTCCAATGCAGATTCTAGAATATTTCTAACCTCGGCCACCTCGTCCCAGACGCCGTCGGCCAGATCCCGCGCCGCCGCCTCGGCCGCGGCGCCAAAACCGGCGATGGCGGGAATGTTCTCGGTGCCGGCGCGCCGGCCCATTTCCTGGCCGCCACCCTTCAGTTGCGCCGCCAGGTCGAGCCCGCGCCGCAGCACCAGCGCGCCCACCCCCTTCGGCCCGCCGAGCTTATGCGCCGAGACGAAGCCCATGTCGCAGCCGAGCCAGTTGAAGGCCAGGGGGATCCGGCCGAAGCCCTGGGTCAGGTCGCTGACCGCCAGCCCCTCCGGCAGATTCTGCAAAAGACCGGTCTCGGAATTGGCGATCTGCAGCGTTGCCCGGCCCGGCTCGGGCACCGTCACCTGGCCGTCGCGATCGGTCGGCAGGCTGGGCGCGCACCAGGCCGCCACCGCCTCGTGCTCGATGCCGGCGCAGGCCAGGCCGCGCCCGGCCAGCGCCAGCGCCGCCGCCTCGGTCGCCCCCGAAGTGAAGACGATATCCGCCCCCTCGGCGCCGAGCGCCGCCGCGACCTGGGCGCGCGCCCGCTCGATCAACGCCCGCGCCGCCCGGCCCTCGGCATGCACCGAGGACGGATTGCCGGTCACCTCCAGTGCGGCCGCCATCGCCGCCCGCGCCTCCGGGCGCAGCGGCGCCGAAGCGTTCCAGTCGAGATAGGCGCGCGGCGTCTCAGCCATTGTGCCGTCCCCTGCGTCGCGCCACCCCGTGCCGCGCGCTCATTCCTCGTCCACCACCCGGAACAGCGCCGGCACCGCTGGGCAGGGTCGCATCTCGTTGCGGATCACGTCCGACAGCCGGGTCTGGTGCAGGAAGACATAGACATGGGCGGAAAGCCCTTCCCACAGCCGGTTGGTCAGCGACTGCGCCCGCGTCCCCGAGACCCCGCCCGAGGCGCCGGCGCCGGTGTGCATCGCGCTCACCGTCTCGTCGACCGCCTCCAGGATCTCGCTCACCCGGATCTCGGCCGGCGGCCGAGACAGCCGGTAGCCGCCGCCGGGTCCGCGCACCGAGTCGACGAGCTTGGCCCGGCGCAGCTTGACGAAGAGCTGTTCGAGATAAGGCAGCGAGATGTCCTGGCGCTTGGCGATTTCCGCCAGCGTCACCAAATCCTCCTCGCGCGCCAGCGCCAGATCGGCCAGCGCCACCATCGCATATCGCCCCTTGGTCGAGAGTTTCATGCGCCATACCCCGTTTGCCGGCCCAAATGGCCCGGAATTCGCCCGCAAATAGATTGACGCCGGGCAGAAGGCCCCTTACCTCCTTGCCACCCGGTCCGATCCGGTCTGGAGTGGTTCTAGAATGCCCGAGAGAATCCGTCAAGAATGACGGGCCGGGCTTGAGGAAGGCTAACGTAGGCGATGCCCGAAGTGATTTTTCCGGGGCCGGAAGGCCGGCTCGAAGGCCGTTACCACCCCCAGAAGGAAAAGGACGCGCCGATCGCCATCATCCTGCACCCGCACCCCCAGTTCGGCGGCACGATGAACAACAAGGTGGTCTACAACCTCCACTACGCCTTCTATAACCTCGGTTTCACCGTGCTGCGGTTCAATTTCCGCGGCGTCGGCCGCAGCCAGGGCGAATACGACCAGGGCATCGGCGAGCTGTCCGACGCCGCCTCGGCGCTCGACTATCTGCAGTCGATGAACCAGAACGCCAAGCATTGCTGGGTGGCGGGCTTCTCCTTCGGCGCCTGGATCGGCATGCAGCTCCTGATGCGGCGGCCGGAAATCACCGGCTTCGTGTCGGTGGCGCCGCTGGCCAATATGTATGACTTCTCCTTCCTGGCGCCCTGCCCGGCCTCCGGTCTCATCATCA
>JAKAJW010000320.1 GCA_021813645.1 Pseudomonadota bacterium
GGAGAACGACAAGATCGGGAAGAGATAGCGCAGGCCCGAACAGGCCTCGGCCACCTGCAGCTTGTAGACCCCGAGGTCGATGACGTGTCCGTCGAGAAAGACCGGCACATTCAGGAGGCGCAGGAAATAGACGCCGAGTTGCGAGGAAACCGTCTGCAGGTAGATCGACAGCCCGTAATAGAGAACCGCCGGCAGCGGCAGCATATAGACCAGATGCAGCACCGGCGGCCAGAACTGCCGCCCTGTGCGCCAACCGAAACTGAGCAGCAGAAGCCCCCCGACCCAGACCACGATCGCATAGAAGACGAAGTCTGAAATCTGGATGGCGCGGCCGAAAAAGCCGACCAGCACCGCGAGCAACATCACCAGAAGGCCGGGAATGCGGTCCTTCACTGGCCCATCCTGCACCGGCACCCGCTTCAACTGGCGCAAGAAGAGAAAGGACGAAAGCACCGGGATGATCGGCCCGTGACTGTACTCAGGGGTCGACCAAGCCTCAAGTAGTCCGCCCAATCCAGTTTGAAAGTAGACGATCGCGCCAAGAACCGCGATCGCCAGCCAGAATAGACCCAAGGGTTGAGTGGCGCCTTCGATGCGGGAACCATTGACGTCAGAGGCCAGCGACACGCGATACATCCTTGCTGGAGGGACCTAACCACACATCACGCGAACCGGCCCGCAGGGGATTTCCGCAAATTATTAACTCAAATACTTCAGGCGGGATACCTTTTGGTATCACGACAGAGAGAGGCAATGGCCCTGTCTGCGACACTGAAAGCGATTGCCGTTTGTTCCGTTTCCAAGCCAGAAACTGATTGCCAATGCATCGTCATCCTTCGGGCCGCACTCGGTTCTCAAATTGGAGCTGTAGCGGCCTGCTCAAAGGTCGAGGGGGGATATCCGAAAGCCCTCGGCCTGCAATAGAGAGAGCAGCCCGTCGCGGCCGCCGAGATGGGCGGCGCCGACCGCCAAGAAGACCGTCTTGCCGTCGGCGGCGGCCAGCAGCGGGGCGATCCAGGACCGGGTGCGATCGGTCAGCAGCGCCCTTGCCATCCGGTCGAACTCCGCCCGTCGTTCGGCCAGGGTGCCGCCGGGGGCGTCAAGCGCCTGCTGCCGGCCCCAGGCCCAGAGCAGTTGATGCGCGCCGGCAAAATAGGCGTTGGCCAGCGTTATGGCGAGGTCGGTGGGGCTGTCGGCCTGGGCAAGTTGAAGGTGGAGCATCTTCATCTGTTCGGCCGGACTCATGGTCTCGAAGAACTTGATCGCCGTGTCCCAGGGCTCGAGCGCCTCGATCGGGATCCGGCGCGCCTCGGCAAGGGTGATCAAACGGTTGTCGAGACCATTGAGCAGGTCGGGCGTCGGCTTGCAGATCGGCATGCCGAGCAGAATCGCCACATACCAGGGCTGCAACTTGGCGGCGACGACGGTGGGGATGCCCTGCGGTGTCAGCGCCACGGTGAGCTTGTGCCAATCGGCGGCGGAAAGCGCCTCAGGCAGGGTCGGGCCAGAGGTGATGATGAGATGTTCGGGATGCGCCACCATATCGGCCTTGAGCGCGGCCTGCTGTTTCGGTCCGGCCTCGACCAGAAGCGCGGCCGCGGCATCGAGATAGGGGGCGAGTTTCGGCATCAGCGGATCGAAGCGCGGATCGTTCAGGCGGTAGCTGCCGGCGATGGTGATGGTCGTCTTGCCCTTCCTGGCCTGCCAGAAATTGCCGTTGGCGAAAGGCGCCTCGCCGATCAGCGCGGCCTTTTTCGTGGGCGTCAGAGCGGCGAGCAGGTCGCGGCCCTGGCAGTCCGGGCCGCTTTGGGCGAGCGCCGGCAGCGCGAGCAGGCAGATGAAGAGCAGGGCGAGCAGGCGTGGCATGGCGGACTCCGACGCGGGTGGTCAGGCAAGGGCCTAACGGGGCAGCGTGGCGAATTTTCGGCGGCCGCCTCGGGCGAAGGGGCGGCTTCTCGGTGGCGCGCAAAGTCGCCGGAAAGCGCCGGGCCGGTGTTGACAGTGGCCGGGCGCCACCTTACATCCCCGCCGTTAGCACTCTCGAGGAGCGAGTGCTAATTGAGATCAACGGAACCCTAGGGAGTTCACAGATGGCTTTCAAACCGCTGCATGATCGCGTGCTCGTCCGCCGCGTGGAAGGCGAGGAAAAGACCAAGGGCGGGCTTATCATCCCCGATACCGCGAAGGAAAAGCCGGCCGAGGGCGAAATCGTCGCCGTTGGCGAGGGCGCACGTAAGGATTCGGGCGAGCTGATCGCGCCGTCGGTCAAGGCTGGCGATCGCGTGCTTTTCGGCAAGTGGTCGGGCACCGAGGTGACGATCGACGGCAAAGAACTTCTGATCATGAAGGAAAGCGACATCCTCGGCATCATCGCCTGAGTGAGCGCTGACTTCATCTCAAACCCAGCAACCAGGAGCACAGCACTATGGCTGCCAAGGACGTGAAATTCGATTCCGATGCCCGCGAGCGGATGCTCAAGGGCGTCAACATCCTCGCCGATGCGGTGAAGGTGACGCTTGGCCCGAAAGGCCGCAACGTCGTCATCGAGAAGAGCTTCGGCGCCCCGCGCATCACCAAGGACGGCGTCACCGTCGCCAAGGAAGTCGAACTGGCCGACAAGTTCGAGAACATGGGCGCCCAGATGGTGAAGGAAGTCGCTTCCCGCACCAATGACGAGGCGGGCGACGGCACCACGACCGCGACCGTTCTGGCGCAAGCCATCGTTCGCGAGGGCATGAAGGCGGTTGCCGCCGGCATGAACCCGATGGATCTGAAGCGCGGCATCGACCTGGCCACCCACAAGGTGGTGGAGACGATCAAGGCCGCGGCTCGCAAGGTCGCCGATTCGGCCGAGGTTGCCCAGGTCGGCACCATCTCCGCCAACGGCGAAGCCGAGATCGGCAAGCAGATCGCCGATGCGATGCAGAAGGTCGGCAACGAGGGTGTCATCACCGTCGAGGAGAACAAGGGCCTGGAGACCGAGACCGAGGTCGTCGAAGGCATGCAGTTCGACCGCGGCTACCTGTCGCCCTACTTCGTGACCAACGCCGACAAGATGATCGCGGAACTGGAAGACTGCCTCATCCTGCTGCACGAGAAGAAGCTCTCGTCGCTGCAGCCGATGGTGCCGCTGCTGGAAGCCGTCATCCAGTCGCAAAAGCCGCTGCTGATCATTGCGGAAGACGTCGAAGGCGAGGCGCTGGCGACCCTGGTGGTCAACAAACTGCGCGGCGGCCTGAAGATCGCGGCCGTGAAGGCCCCGGGCTTCGGCGATCGCCGCAAGGCCATGCTGCAGGACATCGCGATCCTGACCGGCGGCCAGGTGATCTCGGACGATCTCGGCATGAAGCTGGAGAATGTCGGCATCGACATGCTCGGCAAGGCCAAGAAGGTCTCGATCAACAAGGACAACACCACGATCGTTGACGGGGCCGGCGACAAGGCCGAGATCCAGGCGCGCGTGACCCAGATCCGCGCCCAGATC
>JAKAJW010000323.1 GCA_021813645.1 Pseudomonadota bacterium
ATCCGGCATGTCCTCGGCCACCAGCACAGGATAGCCCATCAGCCGCGAGGGCTCGCCCGCGGCCAGACTGTCCGCCCAGAGGAAGCGGCCGTCGGCATCCTTCATCTTCCGCACCGCGCCGGCGGTCTTCGAGTTCATCACGAAGCAGCCATTGGCGCGGTAAGAGGCATCCAGCGCATAGACCAGATCGACGATCGCATCCGAGGCGCTCGCCGCGGCGAAATCGCCGTCCGCCCCGGTCGCCACATAGCCGAGCGTGCCCCAGGCCCAGCCGGCCTCCGCCACCGCCACCGCCGGATGGGCCAGGAAGCCGGTCGGCTTGTCCACCCCGTCGCCGGCCACGAAAGCCTGCGCCTCGGCCCGGGCGAACTTGTCGGCGATGCGGCCGGCCAGCCAGGCCTCGACATCGAAGGCGGCATCGTCGAGCAGCCGCTGGCTCGCCTTCGGCATCGCCGACAACTCGTTGAGCGGGATGGAGATCCGCTCGATGCTCGGGGTCGCGCTCTCGGCCGCCGGATCGGTCTCCGTCGCCCAACCCGAACTCACGTCGCCATGATCGATCACCACATCGTAGCTCGAGGCCTCGACCTGCACGACGCTGGCGATGGCGCGGATCGAGGCGGTGGTCACCAGCGTGTCGCGGATCGTCTCGGCGATCTGCGGATTGACCAGATAGCCGCCGTCGGCCGCCACCGCCGAGGTCATCGCCTTGCCCTCGAGCACCAGGCCGCGCAGCCCACTGTCGTCGCCGCAGCGCAGATAGGCGGCAAAGGCCTTCTGATGCGGCGCCTCGATCTCGACGGCCGGCGCCAGGGCCGGACGGCCCGCGGTGATGGTCTTGCGGTCCAGCATGGTCAGTCGCTCGTCCTGTTGCTTCATCGTTTGCTTCACGTCGTCCTGGAACAGCTTGAACTCGCCCAGAAACCCGGCCAGCGCGGTCTTCACCTCGGCAGCCGGCGTCCGGCCGTCGGGCAGCCCCGCGGCCTTCGTCTCGCTCTTGGTCATCCCGTGATCCTTCTGAGATGTTCGGCCTGCTCAGCGCCCGGCCAGTTCCCGGCGGGCGTCCTCGATGGTCGCCGCCAACTCCCTCAGCAGCGCCTCCGGGCCTTCGCCCTTCGCCGCCACCCTCGCCTCCGGAAGCATCGGGAAGGTCACCAACGAGACCTCCCAAAGCTCCAGTTCCGAAAGAAGCCGCTGCCCTTTCGAATCCCGTGTCGCCGCCTTGGTGCGATAGCCGATCGACAGCCCCTCGATCGCCCCCGCCGCAACCAGCGCGGCCGCCTCGCGGCCCTGCACCACCTCGGTCAGCAGCCGGCCCTTGACGTAGAGCCCGCGACCGTCCTCGCGCACCTCCTCCCACAGCCCGATCGGCCGGGCCGGATCGTGCTGCCAGAGCATCTTCACCCGGCCGCCGCGCGCCGCCAGGGCGGCCAGCGAGGCGCGATAGGCGCCCGGTTGCACCACATCGCCGCCCTGATCGGCCAGACCGAACAGCGAGGCATAGCCCTCGACCCGCGTGCCGTCCGCGACGACCAACCCCGGCTCGATCCGCTGGAACTTCATCTCCAGCCCGTAATCCGTTCCGATCATTGCCGTTTCCTCATTTGAGAAGGACCCCCCGCAGCAGCTCGACGCCCTGCGCCAGCAGGAAGGCGGCGACGCCGTAGACGGCGAACCAGATGCGCCGCTCGACCCGTTCCAGCGTGCCCTCGATCTGCTTCAGCCGGAATTCCAGCCCGGCCCAGCGTTCCTCGGCGACCCGTTCGTTCGCCTCCACCCGGGCCGCGGTGGCGTCGAAACTGTCGTAGAGAAAGCGCGAGCCGCCGCCCCGCCGCGCGGTCACGGCGCCTCCGCCAAGGGCGGCAGGCCAAGCAGCGCGCGCTTCTCGGCATCGCTGAGAAAGCCCGCCGTGCCCACCCGCGCCCATTGCTGGTCGCGCTCGGCGGCCAGCGCCGGCACCTGGTCGAGGTCCGGCTTGATTTCCACCGCGGCCCCGGTGAACAGCGACAGCCAATGCGCCACCCCCGCCGTCACCCGCGTCGCCAAGGGCAGCACGGTCAGCCGGTAGAAGGCCCGGTTCGCCTCCTGGTAATTGGCATAGGTCGCATCGCCCGGAATGCCGATCAGCATTGGCGGCACGCCGAAGGCGGTGGCGATCTCGCGCGCCGCGGCCAGCTTGGTCTCCTGGAACTCCATGTCGGAGGGCGAGAAACCCATCGGCTTCCAGTCGAGCCCGCCCTCCAAGAGCATCGGCCGCCCGGCGTTGCGCGCGCCCTGGTGGTAGCTCTCCATCTCCGCCACCAGCCGTTCGTATTGCTCGGGGCTGAGACTGCCCTGGCCGTCGGCGCCGCGATAGACGATCGCCCCCGAGGGCCGCGCCGCATTGTCCAACAGCGCCTTCGACCAGGCCGAGGCGGCGTTGTGGACATCGACCGCCACCGCCGCCGCCTGCATCGGCGAGAAGCCGTAATGGTCGTCCTGCGGGTGAAAGCTGCGGATCTGGCAGATCGGCGGCGCGGCCGCGGTCATGTCGAAGCGCAGCCGCCGCCCCCCCACCGCATAGTCATAGGCCACCGGCCAGCCGTCCGCCCCCGGCACCGCCGTCATCCGGTCCGAGCGCAGCACGAACAGCTCCCCCGGCAGCCGGCCGGAGCCCATCACCGCCTCCAGATAGCCGCTGCCCGACAGCAGGATCTGACCGTAGAGCGCCTCGAACAACTCGGCCCGCCCCTGCGCCGGGTTGGGCCGTGCCAACAGCTCCTGCACCGGATGCAGGTCATAGCGCCGCTCGGCGTCCTGAAAGACCAGAGGCAGCGCCGCCGCCGCCTCGGCGATCAGCCGCACCGCCCGGAAGCCGACCGGATTGGCCATGAACCCCGATCGGGTCAGCCCGCCGGTGTCGCGCGGACTCCAGCCGACGCGGCCGGTCGCCCCCGCCCAGGCGATCACCGGCCCGACCGCCGTCGCCTTGCGCGCCGGCGGCGGCACCGCCTTGCGCCGCAGGAAATCAAACACCATCCGTCCGCTCCTCTCCGCGCTTCCGTCCGAAGGCCGCACCGCCCCCGCCGGGGCTGGCCCGCATTTTCTGTCCGCAAATATCCCGGGGGTCCGGGGGCAGCGCCCCCGGCGCCGTGGCGCCGCTCAGAGCCCCCTGAGCCGCGGCGCCGCCTGCCCGCGCGCCGGCTCGATCATCAGCTCGCTCAGCGCCCAGACCAGCGCATCCACCCGGTCCGGGCTGCCGGCGCCGAGATAGCCGCGGACGGTCATCCGCGCCATCTCCGCCTCCAGCGCGGCGAGCCCGCCGAGATGCTTCACCCGGCCCTGCTCGTAAAGCGCCGCCACCGGCTCGGCCCGCGCCGCCTTGCCGCGGCTGGCCCGCACCGCGCGGAACGGCACCATCGCATCGACCTGGCGCACCACCCGCTCGACCAGATCGCCGCCCTGGTTCACCTCGGCCACCAGCCGCTCGGCGCCATGCCG
>JAKAJW010000331.1 GCA_021813645.1 Pseudomonadota bacterium
GGCCGCCGAGCGGGCGCTGGGGGGGCCGCTGTTCCGCCGTCACGCGCGCGGCCTGACGCCGACCGAGGCCGGCGCGGCGCTGATCGGCCCGGCGCGCGAGATGCAGGCGGCGGCGGCCCGGCTCATGCTTGCCGCCGCGGGCCGCGACGCCCGGCTGTCCGGCACGGTGCGGATCGCCGCCAGCGTCGCCGTCTCGGCCTATGTCCTCCCGCCGCTGCTGGCCCGGCTCCGCCAGGAGGAACCCGAGATCGAGATCGAGCTCAGCCCCTCGGACCGCAGCGACAACCTGCTCTACCGCGAGGCCGACATCGCCCTGCGCATGTATCGCCCGGAACAGCTCGACGTCGTCACCCGCCACCTGGGCGACATCCCGCTCGGCCTCTTCGCCGCGCAGAGCTATCTTGACCGCCGCGGCAGCCCGGCGACCGAAGCCGAGCTGTTCGGCCACGACTGGATCGGCCTCGACCGTTCCGATCTGCTGATCCGCGGCTTCCGTGCCCTGGGCCACAAGCTCGGCCGCGAGTTCTTCGCGCTGCGCTGCGACGATCCGGCGGTCTATGTCCGGCTGGTGCAGGCCGGTTGCGGCATCGGCGTGCTGCAGCGTCCGCTCGGCCGCCGGCTGCCCGGCCTGGTCGAACTGCTGCCCGGCTTTCCGCTGCCGACGCTGCCGCTCTGGCTCACCGCGCATGAGGCGTTGCGCGACACGCCGCGCCTCCGCCGGGTCTGGGATTTTCTCGCCGCCGCGCTGCCGGAAGCCGCCGGCCTCGCCCGCGCTTGACCCTCCCCCGGCCAAAGGCTAGGCCAGCCTCAGACATGTCGAGGAGCGTGCCATGAATTCCCTTCTGATCCTGCCCGGCGACGGTATCGGCCCCGAAGTGATGGCCGAGGTCCGCCGCATCATCGACTGGCTCGGCGCCAAGCGCGGCATCGCCTTCGAGGTGTCCGAGGATCTGGTCGGCGGCGCGGCCTATGACAAATACGGCACGCCGCTGCACGACAAGACCATGGCCAAGGCGCAGGAGGTCGACGCCGTGCTGCTCGGCGCCGTCGGCGGGCCGAAATACGACCAGCTGCCCTTCGCGGTGAAGCCCGAACGCGGCCTGTTGCGGCTGCGCAAGGAAATGGACCTCTACGCCAACCTGCGCCCGGCGCAATGCTTCGACGCGCTGGCCGATTTCTCCTCGCTGAAGAAGGACGTGGTGGCCGGGCTCGACATCATGATCGTGCGCGAACTGACCGGCGGCGTCTATTTCGGCGAGCCGCGCGGCATCTTCACCGAGGGCAACGAGCGGGTCGGCATCAACACCCAGCGCTATTCGGAAAGCGAGATCGCCCGCGTCTCGCGCTCCGCCTTCGAACTCGCCCGCAAGCGCCGCAACAAGGTCTGCTCGATGGAGAAGGCCAATGTGATGGAATCTGGCGTGCTGTGGCGCGAGGTGGTGCAAAAGATCCGCGACGAGGAATACCCCGACGTCGAGCTCAGCCACATGTATGCCGACAACGGCGCCATGCAGCTCGTCCGCTGGCCGAAGCAGTTCGACGTCATCGTGACCGACAACCTGTTCGGCGACATTCTGTCGGACTGCGCCGCGATGCTCACCGGCTCGCTCGGCATGCTGCCCTCGGCCTCGCTCGGCGCGCCGATGAACAACGGCCGGCCGAAGGCGCTCTACGAGCCGGTGCACGGCTCGGCGCCCGACATCGCCGGCCAAGGCAAGGCCAACCCGATCGCCTGCATCCTCAGCTTCGCGATGGCGCTGCGCTATTCCTTCGACATGGGAAGCGAGGCCGACCGGCTGGAGAAGGCGGTGGAAAAGGTGCTGGCCGACGGCGTGCGCACCGCCGACCTGATGGGCCCCGAGGGCGGCACGCCGGTCTCCACCGCCGGCATGGGCGACGCGATCCTCGCCGCGCTCGACGCCAGCCTCTGAGCTTCGGCCGCTAACGCGATAACGGCGGGCGCCCCTCGGGGCGCCCTTCGCGTTTCGCGACCCCCGCTGCCCGGCTCAATCCGGCACCGCGGCCGGCTCCGGCGCCTCGGGATGCTGCTGCGCCGCCAGATCGGCGTAATGCGCCAGGCTCTGGGCGTGGGCCGCGGTGCGGTCGAGCCAGCGCATCGCATCGGTCCGCGCGAACAGCCGGGCGGTCTCCGCCGGGCTGCCGCCGCCGCGCGCCAGCGCCCGGTGCCGCAGCCCCTCCATCCGCTGGCCGATCCGCCGGCGCAACCGCCCCAGCCGGATCTCGCCGCCGGCGAGCGCCCCCGTCGCCTGCCGGCGCAGCATGGCGCCGAACACCAGCGCCGGCCGGCGCAGCAGCCGGTCCTGCAGCAGCGGTGCGATCCGCTCGGTCTGGCCGCAGCGGTGGCGCAGCCGGTGCAGGTGGTCATAGCCGTGCAGCAGCGCCGAATAGCGGTTCAGCGTCCCGGTCTGGCCGGCCGGCACCTCGATCCGGGCCAGATAGTCCTGCAGCGCCGCGATCGCTGGCTGCGTCTCCGCCGCCACCACCCGCAGCGCCACCGTGCCGTCGCCCGGCGCCAGCGCCGCGCCCAGCGCGCCGAACAGCCGGCCGGAAATCGCCCGGAAGGTCGCCAGCGCGGCGTCGAGCGCGGCAGCCGGATCGGCCAGAAGCCGGCGGTCGAGCGCCTCCGACAGGGGCGCCGGCCGCTCCGGCACCAGCCGTTCGATCGCCCGGGCGAAGGGCCCGGCGAGCGGCAGCATGATGACGAGGCCGGCGAGGTTGTACAGCGTATGGAAGGCCACCAGCCCGGCCTGATTGTCGCCGCCCATCAGCCCGTCGCGGATCGGCCGCGCCACCAGGCCGAGCAGGAAGAACGCCACCGCCCCGGTGACGATGTTGTAGACGACATGGGCCAAGCCGGTCTGCCGCATCGGCCGCGAGCCGCCGAAGCTCGCCAGCAGCGCGGTGACCGTGGTGCCGATATCCATGCCGATCACCAGCGCGGTGGCCTGCACGAAGGAGATCGCCCCGGCGCCAAGCAGCACCAGCGCGCTCGCCACCCCGGCCGAAGAGGATTGGGTGACGGCGGTCAGCGCCGCGCCGATCAGCATCAGCTCGAATCGGCCGAGCAGCGTGTCGGGCGGAAACCGCGCCGGGGTCAGCAGGCCGCCGAAACCCGCGAGCCCGGCCTGCATCATGTCGAGCCCGACGAACAGCAGCGCGAAGCCTGCAAGCGCCGCGCCGGCCCGCGCCGCCAGCCCGCGGCCGAGGATGCGCAGGAGGCTGCCCGCGAAGACCAGCGGCAGCGCGGCCAGCCCGATCTTCAGCTTGAAGCCGAGCAGCATCACCATCCAGCCGGTGATCGTGGTGCCGACATTGGCGCCGAAGATGACGCCCACCGCCTGCGGAAAGCTGAGCAGCCCGGCGCCGACGAAGCCCACCACCGTCACCGTCGTCGCGCTCGAGGACTGGATCGCCGCCGTGGTCAACGTGCCGGCGACCGCGCCGGACAGC
>JAKAJW010000109.1 GCA_021813645.1 Pseudomonadota bacterium
CACCGAGGCCATCGCCGAACTGCGCCGCCGCGCCGCCACCCAGATGCGCGCCTTCATCGCCGAGATCCCCGAGGGCCGGCACGAGGCCACCGCCTGGATCGACAGCGACGGCGTGGTGAACGAACCCCTCGCCATCCGCCTCGCCGTCACCCGGCAGGGCCCCGCCCTCACCTTCGACTTCGCCGGCTCCTCGGCCCCCTGCGCCGGCCCAATGAACTCGGTCAGGGCCACCACGCTGTCGTCGGTCTACCTCGCCATGCGCCACATCTTCCCCGAAGTGCCGATCAGCGCCGGCGCCTTCGAGCCTCTGATCGTCACCGGGATCGAGGGCACCTTTCTCGACGCCCACTACCCCCGCCCGGTCTCCGGCTGCGCCGCCGAAGTCAGCCAGCGCATCGCCGAAGCGGTCTTCGCCGCCCTCGCCCCGGCGCTGCCCGGCCGCGTCACCGCCGCCCCGGCCGGCACCTCGGGCAATTTCGCGCTTGGCGGCCACGATCCCGACACCGGGCGCGACTATGTGATGTATCAGCTCTCCGGCGGCGGCTACGGCGGCTCCGCCAGCGGCGACGGCCTCTCCAACGGCTGCTCCACCATCGGCATCTCCAAGGCGCCGCCGGTGGAGATCATGGAACAGCAGTTCCCCGTGCTCTATCACCACTACCGCCTGCGCGAGGGCTCCGGCGGCGCCGGCGAGCATCGCGGCGGCTTCGGCCTCGACTACATGGTGGAACTGCGCCGCGGCACGGCGCGGGCGAGCTTCGTGATGGACCACGGCCGGTTCGGGCCGCAGGGCGCGCTCGGCGGCGGCGCCGGCGCGGTGAACGAGGTCACCGTCTGGCGGGACGGCGCGCCCCTCACCCCCGAACACCTGTCGAAAGCCCAGGACATCCCGTTGCAACCGGGCGACCGGGTCGAGGTGCGCACCCCCGGCGGCGGCGGCTACGGCCCACCGGCCCGCCGCGCGCCCGAGAAGATCGCCCGCGACCTGGCGATGGGCTATTACAGCGAGGCCGAGGCGCGCGCACTCTTCCCGCCGCGCCGCTAGCGCGCCGCGACGACTGCCGCCGTTCCCCCTGCCGCGCCGCCTAGCGCGGCACCGCCTCGATCGCGATCGAACGCTTCTTCAGCTCGCTGTAGAGCGCCGGCAGCACCCGGGTCTGATCCACCGCCAGCCGCAGCGCCTCGCCGATCCGCGCCTCGCTCGGCTCCGGCGACTTCACCCGCCAGACCATGCGATGCTGCGCCTCGCCATCGTCATAGACGATCTCCATTCCGCCCCGTGGCGAAACGCGCAAACCCAGAAAACGATGCGTTCCGATCGAAGAATGAAAGCTCGAAATCCCCGCCATCTCCTCCACCCTGCATGGCCCCTGACGGTAGGAAGATGATGAATCCGACGCATTCATCCGTCAATTGTCATATTTCGCACAAAGCCCGCACGGCGTTTTGTCGCGCGAAACGGCCGCCTCCACCGCCCGCCGCCACCAGCGCCCGCCGCCGCCAGCGCCCGACGGGCCCGAGCGCCCGCCAAAACGACGAAGGCCCGCCAAAACGACGAGGGCCCGCCAAAACGACGAAGGCCCGCCAGAAGGCGGGCCCTGCCAAGACCGGATCGGCCCGATCAGCGCTTCGAGAACTGGAAGCTGCGGCGCGCCTTGCGCTTGCCGTACTTCTTCCGCTCCACCACCCGGCTGTCGCGGGTCAGGAAGCCGGCGGCCTTCAGCGCGCCGCGCAGGCTCGGTTCGTAAAGCTGCAGCGCCTTCGAGATGCCGTGCTTCACCGCACCCGCCTGGCCCGACAGACCGCCGCCCTTGACGGTGGCCATCACGTCGAACTGGCCTTCCACGCCGGCCACGGTGAACGGCTGGCGCAGGATCATCTGCAGCACGGGACGGGCGAAATACACGCCGATCTCCTTGCCGTTCACGGTCACCTTGCCCTTGCCCGGCTTGATCCAGACGCGGGCGACCGCATCCTTGCGCTTGCCGGTGGCATAGGCGCGGCCCAGCGCATCGCGCACCGGCTCGCGCGGGGCGGCTTCCGGCTCGACCACCGCAACGGCGGCGGCGGTCCCGGCGACGGCCTCTTTCAGGCCTTCGAGGGTTCTGAGTTCGTCAGCCATCTTCACGCGCTCCGGGTGTTCTTCTTGTTCAGCGGCTTGAGGTCCAGAACCTCGGGCGCTTGTGCTTCATGGGGATGGGCGGCGCCGGCGTAGATGCGCAGATGCGTCATCTGCTGGCGCGAGAGCTTGCCGCCCGGCAGCATCCGCTGCACGGCCTTCTCGATCACCCGCTCCGGATGGGCGCCTTCCAGGATCTGGCGCGCGGTGCGGTTCTTGATCCCGCCCGGATAGCCGGTGTGCCAGTAGTATTTCTTGTCGTCCTTCTTGGCGCCCGTCATCTGCACCTTCTCGGCGTTGATGACGATGACATTGTCACCCATGTCCATGTGGGGCGTGAACGACGGCTTGTGCTTGCCGCGCAGGCGCATGGCGACGATCGAGGCAAGCCGGCCCAGAACCACGCCCTCGGCGTCGATCAGGATCCATTTCTTGTCGATGTCCGCCGGGGTAGCGGTAAAAGTCTTCATCTCAGTCCCATTCGCTAGGGGCGGCAGGAGCCCCGCCGCGGATGGCGTTCTTCTAAGCCATTGCACGCGCCAGTCAAGCGCATTCATCCAGATTTATATACGCTAAATCAATGGTTTAAAATATCGGTATAATAATACCCCACATTTTCGCCGCCCACGCCCCCCGCCACACGGCGGATCGCGCCGCGACACTTTCGCGTGCGGCCGGCCGCAAAGCGCGCCGCGCGCCTGCCGGGCGGCCCGCCGAGATGCTAGATCTCCGCCCGAAGATCCCAGGAGACAGTCGGAGAAAGTCATGGACATCCAGACCATCGACGGCGCCTATCAGCAATTGCAGAGCCAGGCGCAGGAAACCATCGGCGAGATCAAGGACCTGGCCGGCAAACTGCAGGCGGCGGCCCAGGGCGGCGACCAGAACGCCCGCGAATGGCTCCTCGACCTGAAGGGCGTGGCCCTGGCGATCCAGGCCGAGCAGACCCAGGTCGCGGGCCTGCTGCAAGCGTTGCACGGCTTCGTCGCCAACCAGTCCGACACCTTCGCCGTGCCCCAGGTCCGCCCGGCCGCGCCGCCGCCGGTGCCGGCCCCGCCGCCGTCGGCCTATGCCTCGCAGGGCTTCGCCCAGCCGGCCTATGCCCAGCCCGCCTATGCCCAGCCCTACGGCCAGGGAATGGGCCAGGGGATGAACCAGGGGATGAACCAGGGCTACGCGCCGGGCTTCGGCCCGCAGGCCGGCGGCCTGCTCGGCAGCTTCCTCAACTCCGGCTTCGGCCGCGCGATCGAGATGGGCGCCGGCTTCGGCATCGGCTCCGATCTCATCAACGCGCTGTTCTGACCAGCCCGAAGGCCGCCGGCGCCACCCCGAAAG
>JAKAJW010000265.1 GCA_021813645.1 Pseudomonadota bacterium
GTTGGACCTGGAGGCGGAATAGGCCTAGAAGGGGCGGCGGCTTGGCCCTAGTCTGGCGCCGTCAGAGGAGGGCCCGAATGCACTGCGTCTTCGTCCAGTTTCGCTGCACGCCCGGCAAGACCTACGCGGTGGCCGATGCGATCTACGACCGCGAAGTGGTCAGCGAGCTTTATTCCACATCCGGGGATTATGACCTGATCGCAAAGGTTTACATCCCCGACGGCGCCGATGTCGGGCATTTCCTCTCGGAGCGTCTGTTCGACATTCCGGGCATTCAGCGCACCCTGACCACGATGACCTTCAAGGCCTTCTGAGATGACCAAGGTGATCCTCGTCACGGGCGCCAGCGCCGGCATCGGCCGCGACACCGCGCTGCGCTTTCTGCAGGCGGGCTGGCAGGTCGGCCTGATCGCGCGGCGGGCCGAGCCGCTGGAAGAGATCGCCGCGGCCCATCCCGGGGCGCTGGCGCTGGCCTGCGACGTCGCCGATCCGGCGGCGGTCGAGGCGGCCTTTGCCGCGGCGGTGGCCCGGTTCGGGCGGATCGACGTGCTGTTCAACAATGCCGGAATTTCCCGGCCGGCCGGGCTGATCGACGAAATTCCGCTGCAGGATTGGATAGATACGGTTCAGGTGAACCTGAACGGGCTGTTCTTCTGCGCCCGCGCGGCCTTCGGGCAGATGCGCCGGCAGAGCCCGCAGGGCGGAAGGATCATCAACAACGGTTCGATCTCGGCCCATGCGCCACGGCCGGGGACGGCGGCCTATACCGCGACCAAACATGCGGTGACCGGGCTGACCAAGACCCTGGCGCTGGACGGCCGGCCGTTCGACATCGCCTGCGGGCAGATCGACATCGGCAATGCGGCGACCGAGATGGGCTCGAAGATGGCGAAGGGCGTGCCGCAGGCGGATGGCTCGATCCGGGCGGAGCCGTTGATGGCCTCGGAGGAAGTGGCCGAGGCGGTGCTGCATATGGCGAGCCTGCCGTTGTCGACCAATGTGCTGAGCATGACGGTGATGGCGACCAAGATGCCCTTCGTCGGGCGCGGCTAGCGCGACCTTGCCACAATCTTAACGCGGCGTCCCGCCGGCGCTGGCCCGGCGCCGGGCTCGATGGGGTAAACCCTTCGCCGCATTGGAAAATCGGTATGCCGATTTGGCACCGATTTCGCACCGATTTGACACCGACGTTGGACCGACGTCGGGCCGCCTACCGTCGCTTTCGCGCCGGCCGGGCGCGGGTGTCCTCGACCAGCCGTTCGAGCAGGGAATCGTAGATCGGCGTCGTGCGCAGCAGATGCGCGACGAGCATCGCGGCGAAGCAGGCGACCAGCATCGGCAGGAGCGTGGTGAAGGCGGCGGTCATCTCGGTGACCAGCACGATGCCGGTGACGGGCGCCTGCACCATGCCGGTGAAGAAGGCGGCCATGCCGACCACGGCGAAGGCCTCGGGCGCGATGCCGAGGCCGGGAAAGGCCCAGGCCGAGAGCGCGCCGAACATCAGCCCCAGTTGGGCGCCGAGCACCAGCAGCGGCGCGAAGAGCCCGCCCGGGGTGCGCGCGGCATAGGAGGCCGGGCCGAGCAGGAAGCGCACCAGAAAGGCGAGCGGGATGGCCCCGATCGCGACGCCGCCGGACAGGAGCCGTTGGGTGATCGTGTCGCCGCCGCCGATCAGGTCGGGCGCGAACCAGCCGACCGCCCCCACCGCGGCGCCGATTAGCGCCGCCTTCACCTCGACGCGCAATTGCGGCAGCCGCTCGTTGAGGTCAAGCGCGCCGAGGATGGCCCGGTTGTAGAGGCTGGCGGCGGCGCCGGCGACGAGGCCGAGCGCGAGATAGAGGAACCAGGTCGCCGCCTCGGCATAGGGCAGCGGGCCGGTGGCGGCGGCCGCGGGCGCCAGCATCGCCACCTGGAAGTCGGGCGCGTTGCCGAGCACCAGGCGCGAGACCAGGATGGCGGTCGAGGAGGTGGCGAGGGCGACGATCGTCATCCGCGGCTCGAACCGGCGGACCAGCTCTTCCAGCACGAAGACGGCGCCGGCGATCGGCGCGTTGAAGGCGACGGCCAGCCCCGCCCCGGCGCCGGCGGCAAGCAGGAAGCGCAGCTCTTCGGCGGAATGGCGGAACATCTGGCCGACGAGATGGGCGACCACCGCGCCCATCTGCACGCTGGGCCCTTCGCGGCCGAGCGCCAGGCCGCCGCCGATCGCCGAGAGCCCGCCGAGGAATTTCACCGGCAGCACCCGCGGCGGGGTCGGCGGCAGGTCGCCGTTCAGCGCCGCCTCGATCTGCGGGATGCCGGAGCCGGAGGCATAGGGCGAGAACCGGCGCACCAGCCAGGCGGCGAAGGCGGCGGTGGCGGCGCCGAACAGCACGATCAGCGGCAGGCCGAACGCGGGGCTGCCATGGGCGCCGGCGATCAGCGCGTCGCGCAGCCGGTCGGCCTGTTCGAGGGCGAGGCGGAACAGCGCGGCGAGCGCCCCGGCGCCGGCGCCGACCAGCGGCGCCAAGAGCGAGACCAGGAGCAGGCGGCGGTTGCTCGGCTCTTCCGGCAGCGGCGGGTGCAGCGGCTCTGCCGGCGCGTCAAGCGCGGCAGGCAGGTCGACAGGCGACGAGCGGCGATCCATCGTGGCACCCTTTGCGCGGCTTGGCCCGCCAGAGGCGGGCGGCGGTGGTGGCGGGCGAAGGTGGCCGGAGACGGCGCCAGGGCGCCGGGCCGCCCTCGCAATAACGCCGCGGTCGGGGGGGAAACAAGCCGAAAGCGCGGGGAGGGCGGGCGCCTGGCCAGGGCCGCGGCGCGCGGCCTAGCGCTTGACCAGCCGGAACACGGCCGAGGCGAGCCAGCCGGCGGCGATGGCGATGACCAGCGACAAGAGGCCGTAGACCGGCGGCTGGTCCTGCGCCAGCCGATACAGCCACCGCTCCAGCCCGATCTTGCGCACTAGCACGTCGGACTGGTGTTCGGCGATCACCTTGCCGTCGCGGGTGATGAAGATGCGCGCCTTGTAGATGCCCTCGATCAGGTTCGCCGGCAGTTTGAGGTCGGCGTGGAATAGCGTCGACTGTTCCACCGTCACGGCGTTCTGATCGACGACATAGAGCCCCTCGGCCTGGCGGATGCGGACCAGCGCATCGACGAAGGCCGGCGCGTCGGCGGCCTGATGGGCGGTGCCGATATCCTCGATCGCCTGCGGGATGGTGATTTTGTAGCGCAGGTCGTCGGTGTGCGAGAGCACGTCGGACAGCGGGCCGGAGGTGGCCACCGCGTAGAAGGCGGGGGCGGCGTTCAGTCGCACCGTCTGCGTGTTGATCCAGATGCCCCAGACATGGCCCTTGCGGCTGACCGCGACCGGATTCGGCGGGCCCTCCAGGGTGATGATGACCTGCAGCGGCTTGCCTTCGGGAATCGGCGCGTCGCGCTTGACCGCGCCGAACACCAGGATGTCGGAGCCGTTGAAGCTCGCCGTGATGGCGATCTGGTTGTTCGACAGGCCGGCGACGATCTTCTCCGGGCTCTGGGCGAGCGCGGGGGCGCCGAAGGCGAGCAGGGCGAGGAGGGTCAGCAGCCGGATCATGGGTGGTTCACCGACCGGATCGAGTAGAGATCTGCCGGCTTCAGCACCAGGTCGAGGCCGATCTTCACCGCCACCGCCAGCACCAGGAGGGCCAAGAGGATGCGCAGCTGTTCGGCCTTCAGGCGGAAGCCGATGACGGTGCCGATCTGGGCGCCGACGACGCCGCCGACGATCAGCAGCACCGCCAGCGCCATGTCGACCGACTGGTTGGCGATGGCATGGGCCATCACCGAATAGGCGGTGACGAAGATGATCTGGAACAGCGAGGTGCCGACCACCACGCGGGTGTTCATGCCCAGGATGTAGATCATCGCCGGCACGATGATGAAGCCGCCGCCGACGCCCATCGTGGCCGAGAGCACGCCGACCATCAGGCCGATGGCGAAGGGCGGAATGACCGAGATATAGAGGCCCGAGGTGCGGAATTTCATCTTCATCGGCCAGCGCTGCACCCAGGAATGGCGGCTGCGCTGCCGGTTG
Organism: Pseudomonadota bacterium; assembly: GCA_021813645.1. GTDB lineage: Bacteria > Pseudomonadota > Alphaproteobacteria > Rhodobacterales > Rhodobacteraceae > Solirhodobacter. Next base: position 4,055 of record JAKAJW010000265.1, read on the forward strand.
GCGCCGGCGGCCAGCGCCGGATTGCGGGCGCGGCGGATGGCGCGGAAGCTTTCCTGGAACATCATCAGGCCGATGATGCCCATGAAGAAGACATAGGAGAACTGCACGAAGAGTTCGGTCTGGCCGGCGCGCTTCATCAGCTCGAAGATGTAGATGCCGAGGTTGGAGCCGAGGAAGCCGCCCACCAGCATCACCGTGCCCATCTTGAAATCCACCGTGCGGCGGCGGATGTGGACCATCAGGCCGGAGACCGAGGCCGCCACCACCTGATTGGCGCCGGTGGCCACGGCGACGCCGGGCGGCACGCCGATGAACAGCAGCAGCGGCGTGATGAGGAAGCCGCCACCCACTCCGAAGATGCCCGACAGCAGGCCCACGCCGCCGCCGATGCCCAGGAGCACGTAGAGGTTCACGGAGACCTCGGCGATCGGCAGGTAGATCTGCAAGCTCTGCGTTCCGGGGTTGCGGACGCCGGCCGCCGGGGCGGTGCGCCTCTCAGGGGAAAGGGTTGGACCCCAGAGCTAGCAACTATTCCATTTTTTGCAAGTGTCGTCGCAGGAGACGTTCCAGTTTGGCGGCGCCGAGCGGCGCCATCGCCTTGGTATGCTCGTGGCTGATCGCCTCGGTGCCGAGCCCGGCGGCGAGGTTGGTGATGGTCGAGAGCGCGGCGACCCGCAGGCCGAGGAAGCGGGCCAGGATCACTTCGGGCACGGTGGACATGCCGACCGCATCGGCGCCGAGGGTGCGGATTGCGCGGATCTCGGCCGGGGTCTCGAAGGAGGGGCCGGAATACCAGGCGTAGACGCCTTCGTGCAGGCCGATCCCCTCGGCCGTCGCCGCGGCCTTCAGCGCGGCGCGCAGCGCCGGGTCATAGGCGGCGGTCATCGGCACGAAGCGAGCGTCGGTCGGCTCGCCGATCAGCGGGTTGAGGCCGGAGAAGTTGATATGGTCCGACAGCAGCATCAACTCGCCGGTCGGCATCTCGGGATGCAGCGAGCCGGCGGCATTGGTGGCGATCAGCGTGTCGGCGCCGAGCGCCTTCAGCACTTCGAGCGGCAGCCGCATCGCATCGGCCCGGCCGCTTTCGTAGTAATGCGCCCGGCCGCCGAAGACGGCGACGCGGGTGCCTTCGAGCCGGCCGATGACCAGCTTCGGATTGTGGCCGGACACCCCGGCATGCGGGAAGCCCGGCAGATCGGCATAGGGGATCGCCACGCCCTCGACCGCCTCGGCCAGGTGGCCGAGGCCGGAGCCGAGGATCAGGCCGAGCTTCGGCGGCTCCGCCCCGGCGCGGGCGCGGATCTCGGCGGCCAGCGCCTCAGCGTTCTTTGACATAGGGCTCGCCCCCGGCGCGCGGCGGGATCGCCTTGCCGACGAAGCCGGCGAGGATGACCACGGTGAGGATGAAGGGCAGCGCGCTCATGAACTGGTTCGGGATGTGCAGCGGCCCGATGTCGAGCGTCTGGTAACGGTTCGACAGCGCGTCGAGGAAGCCGAACAGCATGGTGGCGGCGAGCGCATACCAGGGCCGCCATTTGGCGAAGATCAGCGCGGCCAGCGCGATATAGCCGCGGCCCGCCGTCATCTCGCGGCCGAAGCCGGCGGCGAGCGAGCAGGAGAGATAGGTGCCGGCGATGCCGCAGAGCAGCCCGGCGATGGCGACGGCGGTATAGCGCAGCCGGACCACCGAGACGCCGGCGGTGTCCACCGCCGCCGGGTTTTCGCCCACCGCGCGCAGCCGCAGGCCGAACCGGGTGCGATAGAGCACCCACCAGGTGGCGGGCACGCAGAGGAAGGCGATGTAGACCAGCACCGAATGGCCGGAGATCAGCTGATCGTAGACCGGGCCGAGGACCGGAACAGGTTTCAGCGTGTCGGCCAGCGGCAGGGTCTTGTCGAGGAAGCGCGCGCCGCCCGACAGCGCCGGGGTGCCGCCGCCGAGATGGAACCAATGTTCGCCGACCAGCACGGTGAGGCCGGAGGCGAGCAGGTTGAGGCCGACGCCGGAGATCAGCTGATTGCCGCGGAAGGTGATCGAGGCGAGCCCGTGGATCGCGGCGAAGGCCATCGAGGCGCCGATCCCGGCCAGCAGGCCGAGCCAGGCCGAGCCGGTGGTCGAGGCGACGGCGGCCGAGAGGAAGGCCGCCACCAGCATCTTGCCTTCGAGCCCGATGTCGAAGATGCCGGAGCGTTCCGAGAACAGGCCGGCCAGGCAGGCCAGAAGCAGCGGCGTGCCGAGCCGCACCGTGCTGTCGAGGATTTCCAGAAGCGAGGCGAGGGTCATGGCGCCTTCCGTTTGGTCGGTTTCACGAAGAGCCGCGCGACGGGTATCCGCACCATGTTGTCGAGCGCGCCGGTGAAGAGGATGACGAGCGCCTGGATGACCCAGATCAGCTGCGAGGGGATCGTGGTCCAGAGCGCCAGCTCGGCCCCGCCCTGGTAGAGGAAGCCGAACAGGATCGCGGCGAGCAGCACGCCCAGCGGATGCGAGCGGCCCATCAGCGCCACCGCGATGCCGATGAAGCCGGCACCCTCGGAGGAGTTCAGGATCAGCCGCTGGCTTTCGCCCATCACGTTGTTGATCGACATCATGCCGGCCAGCGCGCCCGAGATCAGCATGGCATACATGGTGATCCGCACCGGGCTGATGCCGGCGTAGCGGGCGGCGGGCTCGGACTTGCCGAAGGCGCGCAGGGCGAAGCCGAAACGGGTGTGCCAGATCAACAGCCAGACGAAGACGCAGGCCAGCAGAGCGATGACGAAGGAGATGTTGGCCGGGGTCTGGTCCGAGAAGGGAATGCCGAACAGGCCGAGGACGGCCGAGAGGTTCGGCAGCGCCGCGACCTTGGGGAAGTTGGCCGAGGCCGGGTCCATCGAGCCGACCGGGCGCAGCACGTTCACCAGCAGGTAGTTCAAGAGCGCCGAGGCGATGAAGTTGAACATGATGGTGGTGATGACGATATGGCTGCCGCGCTTGGCCTGCAGCCAGGCCGGGATCGCCGCCCAGGCCGCGCCGAACAGCCCGCCCGCGACCGAGGCGCCGATCAGCGCCAGTTCCCAGTTCGGCCAGGGGATGTAGAGGCAGGCGAAGGTGAGGCCGAGCCCGCCGATCTGGGCCTGGCCGTCGCCGCCGATGTTGAACAGGCTGGCGTGGAAGGCCACCGCCACGGCGAGGCCGGTGAACAGGAAATTGGTGGCGTAGTAGAGCGTGTAGCCCCAGCCGTAGGTCGAGCCGAGCCCGCCCGAGACCATCACCTGCAGGGCGTTGATCGGATCCTCGCCGATCGCCAGGATCACCAGGCCGGAGATTAGGAAGGCGATCAGGATCGAAATCAGCGGGACGAGCAGCGCATCGGCCCATTTCGGCAATCTGTCCATTACGTGGCCTTTCCGCTCATGCCGGCCATCAAGAGGCCGAGCTCGCGTTCGTCGGTCTCGGCCGGCAGCCGCTCGCCCATGATCCGGCCGTCGAACATGACCGCGATGCGGTCGGACAGGCTCAGGATCTCGTCGAGTTCGACGGAGACCAGCAGGATCGCCTTGCCGGCGTCGCGCAGCCGCACGATCTGCTGGTGGATGAATTCGATGGCGCCGATGTCGACGCCGCGGGTGGGTTGGCCGACCAGGAGCAGGTCCGGGTTGCGCTCGATCTCGCGGGCCAGCACCAGCTTCTGCTGGTTGCCGCCGGAGAAGTGCTTGGCGGCGAGCTTCGGGTCGGGCGGGCGGACGTCGAACCGCTGCATCTTCGCCCCGGCCTCGGCGATCAGGCCGACATTGTCCATCAGCAGGCCGTTCTTCTGATAGGCCGGGTCGTTGTGGTAGCCGAAGGCGACGTTTTCCCAGGCGGCGAAATCCATGATGAGGCCGAGCCGCTGGCGGTCTTCGGGCACATGGCTGATGCCGTCGCGCCGGCGGGTCTGGCCGTCGGAGTGCCGGCCGGTGAGGTCGAGCGGCTTGCCGTTCATCTTCACGCTGCCGGTGCCGTGGGCAAAGCCGCCGAGCACTTCCAGCAGTTCCGACTGGCCATTGCCGGCGACCCCGGCGATGCCGAGGATTTCGCCCGCGCGCACGTTGAGCGAGACCCCTTTGAGCCGCTCCACGCCGTGACGATCGGTGACGTGGAGGTTGTCGATCTCGAGCACGGTCTTGCCGGGGGTGGCGGGTTTCTTCTCGACCCGGAGCAGCACCTTGCGGCCGACCATCAACTCGGCCAGTTGCTCGGGGTTGGTGTCGGCGGTCTTCACCGTCGCCGTCATCTCGCCGCGGCGCATGACCGAGACGGTGTCGGTGATCTCCATGATCTCCCGGAGCTTGTGGGTGATCAGGACGATGGTTTTGCCCTCGCGCTTGAGGTTGGCGAGGATGCGGAACAGGTGATCGGCCTCGGCCGGGGTCAAGACGCCGGTCGGCTCGTCGAGGATCAGGATGTCGGCCTGGCGGTAGAGCGCCTTGAGGATCTCGACCCGCTGCTGGTGGCCGACCGAGAGATTCTCGATCAAGGCGTCGGGGTCGACGTGCAGCTCGTATTCGTCGGCGAGGTTCTTCAGCAGCTTGCGGGCCTTGCCGAGCGAGGGGCCGAGCAACGCGCCCTCCTCGGGGCCGAGCACCACATTCTCCAGCACCGTGAAATTCTGCACCAGCTTGAAATGCTGGAACACCATGCCGATGCCGGCCCGGATCGCGGCCTGGCTGTCGGGGATATGGGTGGGCTTGCCGCCGATCAGGATCTCGCCGGCATCGGCCTTGTAGAAGCCGTAGAGGATCGACATCAGCGTCGATTTCCCGGCGCCGTTCTCGCCGATGATGCCGTGGATCGTGCCGCGCTTGACGGCGAGCGTGATGTCCTTGTTCGCCTGCACCGGCCCGAAGGCCTTGGAAATGCCCTTGAGCTCGATCGCCGGGGCCGATGAAGCGGGGGCGGCAGTCTCCTGCCGCCCCTGGGTGTCAGCCAATGCCATCGGGGATCAGTCCACCGGGCACTTGTTGTCGGTCATGTAGTCGTGGACCTTGATCGTGCCGTCCTCGATCCCCTTGGTCGCCTTGTCGAGGGCTTCCTTCATCGCCGGGGTGATGAGCTTCTCGTTGTTCTGGTCCATCGCCGCCGCGACGCCGCCGGCCTTGAGGTCCATGACCTTCACGCCTGGCTTCATGTTCGCGCCTTCCTTGAAGACGTTGTAGACGGCGTTGTCGACGCGCTTCTGCATCGAGGTGAGCACATAGCCCGGGTGCAGGTAGTTCTGGTTGCTGTCGACGCCGATCGAGAGCTTCTTGGCATCCGCGGCGGCCTGCAGCACGCCGACGCCGGTGCCGCCGGCGGCGGCGTAGATCACGTCGGCGCCCTGGGCGATCTGCGCCTTGGCGAGTTCGCCGCCCTTCACCGGGTCGTTCCAGGCCGTCGGCGTGGTGCCGGTGTAGTTCACGATGACCTTGTCCGCGGCGTTGACCGACTTCACGCCCTGGGCGTAGCCGCATTCGAACTTGTGGATCAGCGGGATGTCCATGCCGCCGATGAAGCCCACCGTGCCGGTCTTCGAGGCCATGGCGGCGAGGATGCCGACCAGGTAGGAGCCCTGCTCTTCGGTGAAGACGATGGATTCGACGTTCGGCTGTTCGACGACCGAGTCAACGATGGCGAACTTGGTCTTCGGGAAGTCCGGCGCGACCTTGTTGAGCACGTCGGCGAAGGCGAAGCCGGTCATCACGATCGGGTCGGCGCCGGCCTGGGCCAGACGGCGCAGCACCTGCTCGCGCTGGGCTTCCGACTGGATCTCGACTTCACGGAACTTCTTGCCGGTTTCCTTTTCCCAGCGCTGAGCGCCGTGCCAGGCGGCTTCGTTGAAGCTCTTGTCGTATTTGCCGCCGAGATCGTAGATGATCGCCGGCTCGGCAAGGGCCGCGCCCGCCGTCAGCGCCAGCGCCGCGGTGGCGCCGAGGGCTTTGAACATGAAGCTCATGGAATCTTCTCCCAGTTGTGGTTGTGGCCGCCGCATCGCGCGGAACGAGCCGGTCAGCGTGCCGATCTCTGCCGGACCATTGCCGAATAAGGCCGTAGCGGGCCGGGCCGGTCAAGGGCGATCTTGCGGGGGTAGGGGTAATCCTTGACCGTATGATAAAATTTTCGTGTGGGGGTGGCGGCGGCCCGGCTCAGAGCGGGCGGGACAGGAGAATCGCGTCGGTCTTCTGGCCGTCCGGGCCCTGGTAGTAGCCGCGGCGGCGGCCGTCCTCCTGCCAGCCGGCGGCGGCATAGAGCGCGCGCGCGGCGACGTTGTCGGCCGCCACTTCCAGGAAGGCGCGGGCGGCGCCGCGGGCGCGGGCCTCGGCCAGGAAGCCGTCGAGCAGGGCGCGGGCGCGGCCCTGGCGTCGGGCGGCGGGCGCGGTGACGAGGGTTAGCAGTTCCGCCTCGTCGAGCACGCAACGGCCGATCAGGAAGGCCGAATCGGCGCCGAGCAGGAAGCAGCCGGGGCTGGCGAGCAGGCCGGCGATCTCGGCCGCCGACCAGGGGCGCGGGGTGCTGAAGCCCTGGGCATGCAGCGCGGCGAGCGCCTCCGGCGTCACGGCAAGAGGACCGGCGGCGGATCGGCGGCCGGGGCGGCGTCGGCGGCGCGCAGATAGAGCGGCGCGGGGCGCGGCTGCGGCGTGTCGATCCGCCGGGCGGCGATGCGGGCGATGGCCTCGGCCAGCGGCATCGCCGGGGCGAGGATCGGGCCGCCGGGCAGCGCCGCGGCGGCCGAGCCGACGCGGGCCAGATCGCCCAGCCCGGCGGCGCTGGCGGCTTCGACCAGCGCGGGCGGGCCGTCGGGGCCGAAGCACTGCAGGTAGACCGCGCCGCGGCGGGCGTCTTCGAGGACGGCGAGCGGGCGGGGCAGGCCTTCGGCCAGCGCCTCGAGCCGGCTCACGCCGATCGCCGGGCGGTTTAGCGACAGCGCCAGGCCGCGGGCGGCGGCGACGGCGAGCCGGGTGCCGGTGAAATTGCCCGGCCCGGTGCCGACGCCGAGGCCGGCCAGGTCACGCCAGCCGGCGCCGGCTTCGGCCAGCAGTTCCTCCAGCAGCGGCAGCAGGCGCTCGGCCTGGCCAGTGGCCATCGGCTCTTCCGCCGCGGCGAGCACCGAGCCGCCGGAAAGCACAGCGGCCGCGCAGGCGGCGGCCGATGTGTCGAAGGCGAGGATGAGGCTCACGGGCTCAGGCGGCGACGGCGCGCACTTCGGTGATTTCCGGGATGTAGTGGCGCAGCAGGTTCTCGATGCCCATGCGCAGCGTCATCGTCGAGGACGGGCAGCCGGCGCAGGCGCCCTTCATGTAGAGATAGACGATGCCGCGGTCGTAGCCGCGGAAGGTGATGTCGCCGCCGTCATTGGCGACCGCCGGGCGGACGCGAGTGTCCAGCAGTTCCTTGATCTGGGCGACGATCTCGGAATCCGGGCCGTCCTGCTCGTCATGTTCGGCGGCGATCGGCCCTTCGATGGTGGCTTCGCCGGACTGGAAATGCTCCATGATCGCGCCGAGCACGGCGGGCTTCACCTGCGGCCAGTCGAGCCCCTCTTCCTTCGTCACCGAAACGAAGTCGCGGCCCAGGAAGACGCCGGTGACGCCGCCCGCGGCGAAGATCCGGCGCGCCAGCGGCGAGGCCGCGGCGGTGTCGACCGAGGGGAAATCGGCGGTGCCGGTTTCCATCACGGTCTGTCCGGGCAGGAACATCAGCGTCGCCGGGTTCGGCGTGGATTCGGTCTGGATGAACATCGTGGGCCTCCGGCGCTATCTCCGAGTGTTATGGTCGGATATGCGCCTCATGCGGCGCGAAGTCAATATTTGGAACGGTTCCAGATCGGCGGTGGGGCGACGCGGCTCAGGTGATCGACTCGAGCCGTTCCTTCGACATCTCGCCGGGCACGATGGTGATCGGGATCGGCAGGGTGCCGGAGCTTTTCGACAGCTGGGTGACCAGCTTGCCCGGGCCGTTCTTGTCGGTGCCGGCACCCAGAACCAGCACGCCGATCTCGGCGTCGTCCTTGATCTGGGCGAGGATCTCGGCCACCGGCTCGCCCTCGCGGATGACCAGTTCCGGTTCGACCTGGTGGCCGGAGCGCATCCATTTCGCGAAGACCTCGAAATGCGCCTCGATCCGCTCGCGCGCCTCGGCCCGCATCACATCGGCGACCCCGGCCCAATAGTTGAACTCTTCGGGCGGGATGATGGAGAGGATCTGCACCCCGCCACCGGTCTTCGCCGCCCGGAGCGCGGCGAAGCGCATCGCGTTCAGGCATTCGCGGCTGTCATCCAGCACGACCAGGAATTTCCGCATCTTGCTCTCCCCCAGGACACCGGATCATCGCCGATCCGTGAAGGGCTTGGCAAGCCTGTCGCGCCCGCCGGGCCGAAATGCCCGGCCGGCGGGCCGCGTCTCGGCGGCAAGATCCCTTGGCGGCGGCGGGCCTCAGCCCCGCGCCGACAGCGCCCAATCCCAGTAGATTTCGCGGACCTTCCGGGTGATCGGACCATGCGGATAGGCGGTGCCGTCGAACTCGGTGACCGGGGTGACCTTCGTCATGTTGCCGGACAGGAAGACCTCGTCGGCGGCGCGCACATCGTCGAAGCTCAGCACCGTCTCATGCACGGCGAAGCCGGCGGCCTTGAGGTTGGCGATGTGGCGGGCGCGGGTGATGCCGGCCAGGAAGCAGCCGTTGGCGATCGGGGTGAAGACCTCGCCGTCCTTGACGATGAAGACGTTGGCCGAGGCGCTTTCGGCGACATTGCCGAGCGCGTCGGCGACCAGCGCATTGGCGTAGCCCTTGGCGCGGGCCTCGGCCAACATGCGGGCGTTGTTGGGGTAGAGGCAGCCGGCCTTGGCATTGACGACGTTGTCGGCCAGCACCGGGCGACGGAAGCGGGTGGTGGCCAGCGTTGTCGTGCGCTCGGCCGGCGCCATCGGGATCTCTTCGAGGCAGACCGCGAAGCCGGTGGCGCCGGGGCGCGGCAGGATGCCGCCCTCATCGCCGTGCAGCGCCCAATACATCGGCCGGATATAGACGGCGGCGCCCTTAGGATAGCGGGCGAGACCTTCGCGGACGATCGCCACCATCTCCTCGGCCGCGACCGTCGGGGTCATCATCAGCGCCTCGGCCGAGCGGTTGATGCGGGCGCAATGGGCGTCGAGGTCGGGCGTGACGCCCTCGAACTGGCGGGCGCCGTCGAAGACGGTGGTGCCGAGCCAGGCGCCGTGGTCGGCGGCGCGCATGATCGCCACGTCGTCCTCGTGCCAAGCGCCGTTGTAATAGGTGCGGATATTGCTGCCGGTCGCCATTTGCGCCTCCCTGATTGGGCGGGAGTTAAGCATTGTCGGGCGGCAGGGTCCAGGCGTCGGGCGCGGATCCGGCGGCGGCCGCGCCGGAGCGCCGCGACAAAAAAAGGCCCCCGGCACGAGGCCGGGGGCTGGCGCCGGTCGCAGGGGTTGGCGCCGGGGCCGGGCCGGAGGGATGCGGCCCGGGGAAGAGCCGCGCTTGGGGAAGGACGGGACGAAGAACCCCCCAGCCTGCGGACGGGTCCGCTTTGTCCAAACGTAGACCCGCCCTGAATCCGTCGTGTGTCGTTTGTGAATCGGCGCGATGACAGCGCCGGCCGGGCCGGGCTGTGTTCCGGCGTCGACACCGCGCCGGCCTGGAGGCCGCGCACGCGGTCTTGAATTGCCTTCGCCGGCGGGCTGGGCGAACCATATTGCGAAACATTCCAAAAGGGGCATGCCATGAGCAGCAAGACCTATGGCCGACGTCAGCTTCTTTCGCTTGGGGCCGCCGCGGCAGCGGGCCTGGCCCTGCCGAAGATCGCAGAGGCGCAGCAGGCGCCGGTGCTTTTCAATATCTCGAGCTTCCGCGCCGCCAACTGGCAGGACTATTTCCAGAACCGCAAGAACGGCGTGATCCTGGCCGATACCAAGTCGCGTTGCGTGCAATACTGGTCGGAGGACGGCCAGACCCACCTGCTTTACCCCTGCTCGGTGCCGGATGCGCCGGAGTTGACGCGGACGGGCATGACGCGGGTGGTGCAGAAGGTGGTCGGGCCGACCTGGCATCCGACGCCCTCGATGCTGCAGCGGATGCCCTGGCTGCCGAAGGTGGTTGGGCCGGGGCCGGAAAATCCGCTGGGGCCCTATGCGCTCTACCTTTCCTGGCAGTACTACCGGATCCACGGCACCCAGGACACCCGCAAGATCGGCCGCGCCTCGTCGGACGGCTGCATCGGGCTTTACAACGAGGACATCAAGGTCCTGTTCGAGAACGCAGTGGTGGGCACCCAGGTGCGCCTGATCTGACCGCCTGCCAACGGTGCCGGGCCGGCTGCGGGCCGGCCCGGCCCTGAGGGCGCCGCGCCCGATCCTTCCCCAAAATCTTCGGTTCGCACTGCTTGGGCCGGCCATGGCCGGGCCCGTTCAGAGCTTGGATCGGCTTCGATCCGGCGCTCAGCGCCGCGAGCGGATCATGCCGGTGATTTCCAGCGTCTTGGCCAGGATCGGCTGGGCGATGGCATCGGCCTTCTCGGCGCCGGCGCCCAGGATGCGGTCGATCTCGGCCGGGTCGGCCATCAGCCGCTGCATCTCGGTCGAGATCGGCGCCAGCTTGGCGACGGCGAGATCGGCCAGCGCCGGCTTGAACACCGCGAAGCCGCGGCCGGCGTAATCGGCCAGCACCTCTTCGACCGTCAGATCGGCGAGCGCGGCGTAGATGTTGACGAGGTTGCGCGCCTCCGGCCGGTCCTTCAGCCCCTCGGGCGTGTCGGGCAGCAACTCGGCATCGGTGCGGGCCTTGCGGAATTTCGACGCGATCGTGTCGGCGTCGTCGGTCAGGTTGATCCGGCTCTGGTCGGAGGGATCGGATTTCGACATCTTCTTGGTGCCGTCGCGCAGGCTCATCACGCGGGTGGCGGCGCCCTCGATCACCGGCTCGGTCAACGGGAAGAAGTCCACCTTGTAGTCGTGGTTGAACTTGGCGGCGATGTCGCGGGTCAGCTCGACATGCTGCTTCTGGTCCTCGCCGACCGGCACATGGGTGGCGTGATAGACCAGGATGTCGGCCGCCATCAGCGAGGGATAGGCGAACAGGCCGAGCGAGGCGGCTTCGGCGTTCTTGCCCGCCTTGTCCTTCCACTGGGTCATCCGGCTCATCCAGCCCATCCGGGCCACGCAGTTGAAAATCCAGCCCAATTCGGCATGGGCCGAGACCTGCGACTGGTTGAACAGGATCGAGCGGGCGGGATCGATGCCGGCGGCGATGAAGCCGGCGGCGGCCTCGCGGGTCTGCTGGCGCAGGCGTTCCGGCTCCTGCCAGACGGTGATCGCATGCAGATCGACGAGACAGTAGATCGTCTCCATCTGGCCCTGCATGGCGACGAAGCGCTTGAGCGCGCCGAGATAGTTGCCGAGCGTCAGCCCGCCCGAGGGCTGGATCCCCGAGAACACCCGGGGGCTGAACTTCGTCTGGCTCGCGTGGGGCGTTTGGATCGCATCGGCCATGGGAGACTCCGACTGGAAATTACCGCCCCGACCGCTTATCGCTGGCATCCGATGCCGTCAATCTAAGGCCTGGACATATGGAACTCGATCACAACGCCCATCCGCTGGAACCGGTGCCCGCGGTGGTCTGGCTCTTGGCGCTGCCGATCGCCGTGGTGGAGATCGTGCTGAGCCTCGCGGGTTACGGCATGATCGGTGGGCCGGACGCGGTGGGCTGGCGGCTGCAGGCGATGCAGGACTTCGCCTTCTCGACGCCGGTGTTCCAATGGATGCTGGCCAATGCCTATTTCCCGCCGGCGCAGATGCTGCGCTTCGTCAGCTACATGTTCGTCCATACCGGGCCGATGCATGCGATCTTCGTGGTGATCTTCATCCTGGCCATGGGGAAATACGTCAGCGCGGTGTTCCGGCCCTGGGCGGTGCTGGTGATTTTCTTCGCTTCGGGCATCGTCGGGGCGCTGGCCTATGGGCTGTTCGCGGCGACCCAGGCGGTGCTGATCGGGGGCTATCCGCCGGTCTACGGGCTGATCGGGGCGTTTTCCTTCATCCTCTGGACCCGGCTCGGCGAGAGCGGCGAGAACCGGATGGGGGCGTTTTCGCTGATCGGCTTCTTCCTCGGCTTTCAGCTGCTGTTCGGGCTGTTGTTCGGCGGCAACCGCGAATGGATCGCCGATCTCGCCGGCTTTCTCACCGGCTTCGGGCTGTCCTTCGTGACCTGTCCGGGCGGGATCGGCCGGGCGCTGGCGATGATCCGCAAACGCTGAGAAACCGGTTAACGGGCGGTGAAGCGGGCGCCCCGGCGGGTTCGGCCGGGGACCGGGATTCTGCGTGCAAGGCTTTGCCGGGGCTGGAAAATCGGCCTACCGATTTGGCACCGATTTCGCACCGATTTGACACCGACGTTGGACCGATGTCGTGCCGCTTCCTGGCCCCGCCCGCGGGCGCGGCCAGGGTTCAGCGGCCGAGCGCGGATCTGAGGTCGGCCAGCCGGACGCCGCGGCTGGCGAGGGCGAAGCCGGCATAGCTCGCCGCGCCGGCGGCGACCAAGAGCGCCAGGGCGCCGTAGCGCAGCACCGGCGTGTGCAGCGCCCCGTGCAGCGCGCCGGCGAGGCCGTAGAGCACGGCGCCCATCAGCAGGGCGGAGACCAGCAGCCGCGGCGCGCGATCCTTCAGCCGGGCGTCGAACATCGCCGCCTCGCCCATGTGATGCTTGCCCCACCAGAGCTGGAAGGTCATCACCCAGCCGGCGAGCGTGGTACCGAGCGCGGCGGCGATGAAGCCGAGCAGGGGGGCGAGCGCGATCGCGGTGCCGGCGTTCACCACCATCGACAGCAGCGCGTAGCGGAACGGGGTGCGGGTGTCCTCGCGGGCGAAATAGAGCGGCTGCAGCACCTTCTGCAGCACGAAGGCGGGCAGCCCGGCGCCGTAGACGGCGAGCGTCAGCGCGGTGTTCGCGCTGTCGGTGGCGGTGAAGGCGCCGCGCTGGAACAGCACCGAGATCAGCGGGCCGGGAATCACCATCAGCGCGACGGCGGCCGGCAGGGTCAGCAGCAGCGAAAATTCGGTGGCGCGGTTGTAGGCGTAGCGGCCGCCCACCGTGTCGTTCGCCTTCAGCCGGCGCGAGATGTCGGGCAGGAGCACCACGCCGATGGCGATGCCGACCACGCCCAGGGGCAGTTGGTAGAGCCGGTCGGCATAGCTGAGCCAGGCGATGGCGCCGTCGAAAAACGAGCCGACCTGGCGGCCGACCAAGAGGTTCACCTGCACCACGCCGGCCGCCAGCACCGAGGGGAAGGCGATCGCCAGCAGCCGGCGCATGTCGGGGGTGAGGCGCGGCCGGCGCAGGCGGAGCGGATAGCCCATCCGGGCGCAGGCGACCCAGACCAGCGCCATCTGCAAGAACCCGGTGACCGGCGTCGCCCAGGACAGCGTCAGCCCCATGTTCCAGTGCATCCGGTGGCCGAGCAGCATCGCCGCGATGAAGACCACGTTCAGGATCACCGGCGCGGCGGCGGCGGCGATGAAGCGGCCGCCGGCGTTCAGCACGCCGGAGAACAGCGCGGCGCCGGACATGAACAGGATATAGGGGAAGGTGATCCGGCCGAATTCGACCGCGAGGGGGAAGCGTTCGTCGCCCGCGAAGCCCGAGGCCATGGCATAGACCAGCACCGGCATGGCCAGGATCGAGATCACCGTGGTGACGAGCACCGCGAAGGCGAGACCGGAGAGCGCGTCGGCGGCGAAGCCGTGCGGGTCTTCATCGGCCTCGAGCTTCTTGGAGAACAGCGGCACGAAGGCGGTGTTGAAGGCGCCCTCGGCGAAGAAGCGGCGGAAGGTGTTGGGCAGCGAGAAGGCGACCAGGAAGGCCTCGGCCACCGGGCCGGCACCGAGATAGGCGGCGATCAGC
>JAKAJW010000335.1 GCA_021813645.1 Pseudomonadota bacterium
TACAGCTTCCAAGGCCTCGATCCGCGCGGCCTCGTCGACCGCCACGCCGACTATTTCGCCCAGAACCGGGCCCATGCGCTGATCCACCATGCCTATGCCCAGGACAATCCGAAGGGCTTCCAGGGCTACGGCCCGGCCTGGGGGCTGACCGCCTGCGACGGCGACAAGGGCTATGACGCCTTCTCGCCCAGCAACGACCAGGGCGTGATCGCCCCCACCGCCGCGATCGCCTCGCTGCCCTATACGCCAGCGCAATCGCTGGCGGCACTGCGCCATTACCACGAGGCGTTGGGCGACCGGCTCTGGGGCGATCTCGGCTTGCGCGACGCGTTCAACGAAACCGCCGGCTGGGTCGCCGACAGCCATCTCGCCATCGACCAGGGCCCGATCGTCACCATGGTGGAAAACGCCCGCTCGGGCCTTTTGTGGCGGCTCTTCATGTCCGCGCCCGAGATCGCCCCCGCGCTCGCCCGGATGGGCCTGCGCCGCAGCTCGCCCAGCGTCTGAGCGCGCCCCAGCCGGTCGCCGCGAGACTCAGACCTCGCCGGTCGGTGCGAAGCAGGGTCCCGCGGGGTCCAGCACCAGCATCATCTCGCGGGTGTAGAAGCCGGGCTGGCCGCCGTCATGGCCGATGTTGATGACGCCGACGTCGTTCAGCCGGGTCATGAAGATCGTCTCGATCCGCCGCCGCGCCTGCCGCTCGACGAAGTTCAGCGCATCGTCGATCACCACCCAGTCCGGCCGCTGCAGGATGACCCGGGCGAAGGCCAGGCAATGTTTCTCATTCTCGCTCAGGTGCCGCGACCAGCGATGCACCTTGCCCAGATTGCCGGTCAGCCGGTCGAGACCGACATCCGCCAGGGCCGCGGCCATCGCCGCATCGCTGAAGGCGCTGGCGGGCTGCGGATAGGCCAGGCAGTCGCGCAGCGCCCCGCTCGGCAGATAGGCGCGCGCCGGCAGGAACATGATCCGCGCCCGCACCGGCCGCTCGATCCGGCCCGCGCCCCAGGGCCAGAGCCCGATCAGCGCGCGGAAGAACAGCGTCTTTCCCTCGCCGTGGCCGCCGCCGATCAGCACCCGCTCGCCCGGCTGCAGGTCGATCTGCGGCTCGCTCAGCGTCACCGAGCCGGCCGGCCCGGCGATGCAGAGCCCGTCGATGCGCACCGCGCTGCCGCCCTCGCGCAGCGCGATCCGGCCAGCGTGTTCGCCCAGCCGGTCCATCGCGATCACCGCGCGGCGGAAGTCGGCGACGCGCAGCAGAGTCGCCCGCCAATCGGCGATGGCCGGGAAATTGTCGACGAACCAGCGCAGCGAGGATTGCACCTGGTTGAAGGCGCCGACGATCATCATCAGCTCGCCAAAGCTCATCTGGCCCGCGAAATAGGTGGGCATGGCGACCAGGATCGGCGCCACGATGGTGAACCAGCCGTAGCCCGCCGTCACCCAGGTCAGCCGCGTCATCGCCCCCACGATCCGCCGCAGCACCGCATAGACGGTGTCGAAGGTCGCCGCCAGCCGCGCCCGCTCGGCCGCCTCGCCGTCATACATCGCCACCGCCTCGGCGGCCTCCGACACCCGCACCAACTCGAAGCGCAGATCGGCTTCGCGGGCGTAATGTTCGGCGTCGAGCCGGATGAGCGGCCGGCCGACCAGCCAGCTCAACGCCGAGGCGGTGCCGGCATATAGCAGGGCGCACCAGACCATGTAGCCCGGCGGATCGATGACATAGGGCCCGATCTTCACGAACATGCCGGTGCTCATTTCCCACAGCACGCCGATGAAGGAGGCCAGCAGCAGCGAGGCCTGCAAGAGACCGATGCCAAGGTCGGTGGTCAGATCGGCCAGATGCTGGGCGTCCGCCGCCAGCCGCTGATCCGGGTTGGCCCAGGCCGGCCCGCTGTTGGCCAGCCGGAAGGCGCGCAGCGGCGCCAGCCATTCGCGGAACAGGTCCTGCACCAGCCCCTTGCGCAGCACCAGCCGCGACATCTGGTTCAGCCAGGTCTGCGCCACGTTCAGGCCGAGAAGCCCGCCGGCGAGCATCGCGAAGACGCCGAGCTGGGTCACGAAGGCCGGCAGATCCTTGCGGGTCAGCGCATCGTAGAATGGCCGGTTCCAGGCGTTCAGCCGGATCTGCATATAGGCGGTCAGCCCGATCACCGCGCAGAGCGCGGCGGCAAGCAGGATCAGCCGATTGCGCTGGCGCGAGACCCAGAAGGCCGCCACCATCGCCCGCAGCTGCGCGATCAGATCATCGTCCTCCGCCTTGGGCGGATCTGCGGGCGTTGCCATGCGAGTTCCCGACGCCGTGCAATCGGCGCGGGCAGATTGCCCGGCCGGCGGGGAAATGCAACTCCCCGCCGCCGGCCGAAGCGGTTCCGGCGGGCTTTAGCCCTCGGCAGCGGCAACATGCCGCTTCACGGCCAGGAAACTGTCCGGCGTGACCGAGATCGAGTCGATGCCGCGCTCGACCAGCAGCCGGGCGAATTCCGGATCGTTCGAGGGCGCCTGGCCGCAGAGCCCGACCTTGCGGCCGGCCTTGTGGGCGCGCTCGATCACGGTCTCGATCATCCATTGCACCGCCGCGTTGCGCTCGTCGAACAGGCTGGCCAGCCCGCCCGAGTCGCGATCCACCCCGAGGGTGAGCTGGGTCAGGTCGTTCGAGCCGATCGAGAAGCCGTCGAAGCGTTCGGCGAACTGGTCGGCCAGGATGACGTTCGAGGGGATCTCGCACATCACATAGACCTCGAGGCCATTCTCGCCGCGCTTCAGATCAGCCTCCGCCATCACCGCAAGCACCCGGTCGGCCTCTTCCAGCGTCCGGCAGAACGGGATCATGACGATCACATTGTCGAAGCCCATCTCCTCGCGCAGCCGCTTGATCGCCTTGCATTCGAGCTTGAAGCCCTCGCGATACTCATCGGAGTAGTAGCGCGAGGCGCCGCGGAAGCCGATCATCGGGTTCTCTTCCTTCGGCTCGAACTGGCGGCCGCCGATCAGGTCGGCATATTCGTTGGTCTTGAAGTCGCTCATCCGCACGATGACCGGCTTCGGCCAGACCACCGCGGCGATCCGGCTGAGCCCTCGCGCCAGCCCGTCGACGAAGAACTCCGCCTTGTCCTGATAGCCGAGCGTCAGCTTCTCGATCTCGGCGCGGGCGGCCGGGTCGGTCACCTCGTCGAAGCGCAGCAGCGCCAGCGGATGGACCTTGGTGACATTGGAGATCACGAACTCCATCCGCGCCAGGCCGACCCCCTCGGTCGGCAGCCGCCACCAGCGCGCCGCCGCCGCCGGATTGGCCAGGTTCAGCATCACCCGCGTCTTGGTCTGCGGCACATGGTCGAGCGACAGCTCCTCCACCGCGAAGTCGCTGATCCCCTCATGCACCAGGCCGGTCTCGCCCTCGGCGCAGTTCACCGTCACCGCCTCG
>JAKAJW010000153.1 GCA_021813645.1 Pseudomonadota bacterium
ATCTCGTCATCCGCCCGGTCGCCGATCCGCTGAAGGCCGAGGCGGGCTTCCTCAACCTGAAGGGCACGTTGTTCGACAGCGCGATCATGAAGACCTCGGTGATCTCCGACGAATTCCGCAACCGCTACCTGACCGATCCGAAAGACCCGATGGCCTTCGAGGGCCGCGCCATCGTCTTCGACGGCCCCGAGCACTTCCACGCCACCATCGACGATCCGGCGCTGGCCGTCGACGAGCACTGCATCCTGGTGATGCGCGGTGCTGGCCCGCTCGGCTATCCCGGCGGTGCCGAGGTGGTGAACATGCGCCCGCCCGCCTATCTGATCCAGAAAGGCGTCCACTCGCTACCCTGCATCGGCGACGGCCGGCAGTCCGGCACCTCTGGTTCGCCCTCGATCCTGAACGCCGCGCCCGAGGCGGCAGCGGGCGGTCCGCTCGCCCTGCTGCGCAACGGCGACCGGTTGCGGATCGACCTGAAGACCGGCCGCGCCGACATCCTGCTGCCGGCCGAGGAACTGGCGGCGCGGGCCGCGGAACTCGCCCGCACCGGCGGCTACAAGGTGCCCGAGAGCCAATCGCCCTGGCAGCAGTATTTCCGCGAGATGGTGCAGCCCTTCCCCAAGGGCATGACGCTGCGCGATGCCCCGAACTACCGCGGCATCGCCCGGAAATTCACCCCGCGCGACAACCACTGACGCCGGCGGCCGGATCGCGAAGCGGCGGCGGCTTTCTCGCCCCGGCTCAGACGGCGATCCGGCGACGCAATTCGGGCTCCTTCTCCCCGCGCATCTCTGCGCCGGAGCCCGAAAGCGTCACCTCGCCCCGGTCCATGACGAAGAACCGGTCGGCGATGTCGCGGGCGAAGTCGAAATACTGTTCGACGAGTAGAACGGCGAGCCCGCCTTGGTCGCGCAGCCAGGCGATGGCGCGGCCTATGTCCTTGATGATCGAGGGCTGGATGCCCTCGGTCGGTTCGTCCAGCACCAAGAGCCGCGGCCGCATCACCATGGCGCGACCGATGGCGAGTTGCTGTTGCTGACCGCCCGAAAGGTCGCCGCCGCGGCGATGGAGCATATCCTTCAGCACCGGAAACAATTCGAAGACCTCATCGGGGATTTTGCGTTGGCCGCGCGGCAGCAAGGCAAAGCCGGTCTCGAGGTTCTCCCGCACCGTCAGCAGCGGGAAGATCTCGCGGCCCTGCGGCACGTAGCCGATCCCGGCGCGCGCCCGGTCGGCCGAGGAAAGCCGGCTGATCTCGCGACCCTCCCAACGGATGGCGCCCCCAGAGATCGGGTGCCGCCCCACTACGGCGCGCAGCAGCGAGGTCTTGCCCACGCCGTTGCGGCCGAGCACCGTCGTCACCTGTCCCTCGGTGGCGGAACAGCTCACCGCCTTCAACGCCTGCGCGGCGCCGTAATGCAGGGTGATGGCATCGATCTCCAGCATCTCAGCGCCCCAGATAGACTTCGATGACCTCGGGCATCTCCGAGACCGCGTCGAGCCGCCCCTCGGCCAGCACCGAACCCTGGTGCAGCACCGTCACCTTGCAGTCGAGCGCGCGGACGAAGTCCATGTCATGCTCCACCACCAGCACCGAACGCTCCCCGGCGATGGATTTCAGTAGATCCGCCGTCATCATCGTCTCGGCATCGGTCATGCCGGCGGCGGGCTCGTCGACGAGCAGCAGCTGCGGATCCTGCGCCAAGAGCATGCCGATCTCCAACCACTGCTTCTGGCCGTGGCTCAGATCGCCTGCCAGCCGCTTGCGCGCATCGCCGAGCCGGATGGTGCCGAGCAATTCATCGATCCGCGCCGCCTCGGCCGCACCGGCCCTGCGGAACAACATGGCCCAGGGCGAACGGTCGGCCTTCAGCGCCAGGGCGAGGTTGTCTTCTACCGTGTGGCTTTCGAATACCGTCGGCTTCTGGAACTTCCGGCCGATGCCGAGGCGAGCGGTGTCAGCCTCGTCGAGCTTGGTCAGGTCCACCGTCTGTTCCCAGAGCACCTGGCCCTCGTCGGGGCGGGTCTTGCCGGTGATGATGTCCATCATCGTCGTCTTGCCGGCCCCGTTCGGGCCGATCACCGCGCGCAACTCGCCGCGCTCGATGACCAACGACAGGTTGTTGATCGCCTTGAACCCGTCGAAGGCGCGCGAAACGCCGTCGAGGTAGAGCTGCGGCTGGGTCTCGGGCGGCAGCCCGCCGATCGCATGCGGGTGGGTCATGCTTCGACCTCCTGCGCCGGTGCCGGCCGCTTCAGACGCGCGATCCCGCCCTCCAGCGCCCCCAGCACACCGGTGGGCAGCGCGATGGTGACGAGGATGAACAACGCGCCGAGGGCGTAGAGCCAGGCCTCGGGCAAAGCGCCGGTGAGGATGGTCTTCGCCGCGGCGACCAGGATCGCGCCGAGCGCCGCGCCGACCAGCGTGCCGCGGCCGCCGAGGGCGACCCAGATGACGATCTCGATCGAGTTCGCGGGGCTGAATTCGGAGGGGTTGATGATGCCGACCTGCGGCACGTAGAGCGCGCCGGCCACCCCGGCCATCATCGCCGAGAGGGTGAAGATGAAGAGCTTGTAGTGCTCAACCCGATAGCCGAGGAAACGGGTGCGGCTTTCGGCGTCGCGGACGCAGACCAGCACCTTGCCGAGCCGCGAGGTCGTGACCCAGCGGGCCAGGATCAGCCCGCCGGCCAGCGCCACGGCGGAAAGCATCATCAGCCCCACCTTGGTCGCGGGCCGGGCGAGGTCGAAGCCGAGAATGTCCTTGAAATCGGTCAGCCCGTTGTTGCCGCCGAACCCCATGTCGTTGCGAAAGAAGGCGAGGAGAAGGGCATAGGTCATCGCCTGGGTGATGATCGAAAGATAGACCCCGGTGACGCGAGAGCGGAAGGCGAACCAGCCGAAGACGAAGGCCAGCACCCCGGGGACCAGCAGCACCATCAGCAGCGCGAAGGGGAAGAGGTCGAAGCCGTACCAGTACCAGGGCAGCTCTTTCCAGCCGATGAACACCATGAAATCGGGCAGCACCGGGTTGGCATAGACCCCGCGCGCGCCGATCTCGCGCATCAGATACATCCCCATCGCATAGCCGCCGAGCGCGAAGAAGGCGCCGTGGCCGAGCGAGAGGATGCCGCAGTAGCCCCAGACCAGGTCGAGCGCGACGGCGAGCAGCGCATAGCACAAGTATTTGCCGATCAGCGCCACAAGATAGGTCGGCACCGGCTGACCCGCCATCCAGAGGTTGCCCACCGGCACGGCGACGGTGAGCAGGAAGAGACCGGCAAGGAAGATGCCGAGGCGACGGTCGATCAGGCGCTTCTCTGGCCGCCCCATCTCAAGCCTCCACCGCCCGGCCCTTCACCGCGAAGAGGCCGCGCGGCCGCTTCTGGATGAAGAGGATGATGCCGACGAGGATCAGGATCTTGCCCAGCACCGCGCCCGCGAACGGTTCGAGGAACTTGTTCGCGATCCCGAGCGTGAAGGCCCCGGCCAGCGTGCCCCAGATGTTGCCGGCGCCGCCGAAGACCACCACCATGAAGCTGTCGACGATATAGCCCTGGCCGAGGTTCGGGCTCACGTTGTCGATCTGGCTCAGCGCCACGCCGGCCAGCCCGGCGATACCCGAGCCGAGGCCGAAGGTCAGCGCGTCGACCCGCCCGGTGCGGATGCCCATGTTCGCCGCCATCGCCCGGTTCTGCGTCACCGCCCGCATCTGCAACCCGATCGCCGTGCGCTTCAGCACGATGAGCAGGACCGTGAAGACGGCGAAGGCGAAGACGAGGATCCAGAGCCGGTTCCAGGTGACCTGCATCTGGCCGAGATGGAACGCCCCCGACATCCAGGACGGGTTGCCGACGTCGCGGTTGTCGGGCCCGAAGATCGACCGCACCGCCTGCTGCAGCATCAGGCTCACCCCCCAGGTGGCGAGCAGCGTCTCCAGCGGCCGGCCATAGAGGTGGCGCACGATCCCCCGCTCGATGGCGACACCGACGCCCCCCGCTACCAGGAAGGCCAGCGGCGCGGCGATCGCCAAGGACCAGCCGAACAGGCCCGGCGCGTCGGCGCGGATCACCTGCTGCACCACGAAGGTCGTGTAGGCGCCCAGCATCACAAGCTCGCCATGCGCCATGTTGATGACCCCCATCACCCCGAAGGTGATGGCGAGGCCGACCGCTGCCAGCAAAAGCACCGAGCCGAGCGAAAGCCCGTACCAAACGTTCTGCGCCAGCCCCCACAGCTTGCGCGCCTCGGCGATGTCGGCCAGCGCCTTCTTCACCGCGGCCGCCACCGCCGGATCTTTTGCGTTCACCACGGGGGCGAGCGCGGCCTGCGCCGCCTCGTCGCCCCGCTGCGCGAGAAGCGTCACGGCAGCGAGCTGATCCGCCTCGCTCGCCTCGCCGGATTTCAGCACGGCCGCCGCCTTCGCCTCGGCCAACACCGTCTTCACCGCCGGATCGGTCTCCGCCGCCAGCGCCGCATCCAACGCCTCGATCTGCTCGGGGTCCGCCGCCCGGAGCGCATCGCGGGCCGCCGAAAGCCGCTTGGCCGGGTCCGGGTCGCGCAGCGTCAGCATTCCGGTCGCGGTCCGCAGCGCGCGGCGCACCGCATTGTTCAGCTTGATCCTCTGGAGGCTGTCGGCCGCCGGGGTTCCCTTGTCGGTGCCATCCACGGCGCCCACCGCCGCCCCGGTCTTCTCGTAGACGATCACCACGGCACCGTCGGCCATGACCTTCAGATCGTCACCCGCCAAGGCCGTCAGCACCTTCAGCGCCCGCCCGTCACCCGATAGCCCAAGCTCGCGCACCACCTTGGCGCGGTCGGCATAGCCGCCGGCCGGCAGCGCCGCCACCAGCGTCGCAAAATCGGCAGCGCCCGCCGCCGTGGCCTCGGCCAGCGCCAGCAGCACCAGAACCATGCGCAGGAAAGCCTTCATCCCCGTCTCCGCCCCCCTTCTCTGCTCCTTCGATCCGCGGCCGGAGGGCGCGATACCCGCGCCCCCCGCGATCTCCCGAAGCGTCACGCGCCGCCGAGACAGACCTTCTTCACCTTGTCGTAGTTGCCGCACTTCAGCCCGACCCAGTCGGAGACCAGATCCTTCGATTCCGGCAGGTAGGGCGACCAGGGTTCGCCCGGCACCAGGTCCGGCGTCTTCCAGACCACGTCGAACTGCCCGTCTTCCTGGATCTCGCCGATGTAGACGGGCTTGGTGATGTGGTGGTTCGGCAGCATCTTCGACATGCCCCCGGTCAGGTTCGGCGCCTCGATCCCCGGCAGGGTATCGATCACCTTGTCGGCGTCGGTGGTGCCGGCCTTTTCCACCGCCTTCACCCACATGTTGAAGCCGATGTAATGCGCCTCCATCGGGTCGTTGGTCACCCGCTTCGGGTTGTTGGTGAACTTCTGCCAGGCCGCGATGAAGGCCTTGTTCTCCGGCGTGTCGATCGACTCGAAGTAGTTCCAGGCGGCGAGATGGCCGACCAGCGGTTTGGTGTCGAGACCGGCAAGCTCCTCCTCGCCCACCGAGAAGGCGCAGACGGGGATATCCTCCGCCTTGATCCCCTGGTTGCCGAGTTCCTTGTAGAACGGCACGTTGGCGTCGCCGTTGATGGTGGAGACCACCGCCGTCTTCTTGCCCGCCGCGCCGAAGGCCTTGATCTTGCTGACTTCCGTCTGCCAGTCGGAGAACCCGAAGGGGGTGTAGTTGATCATGATGTCTTCGGCCGCGACGCCCTTCGACTTCAGATAGGCTTCGAGGATCTTGTTGGTGGTGCGCGGATAGACGTAGTCGGTGCCTTCCAGCACCCAGCGCTTCACCGAGCCGCCGTCGGCGCTCATCAGATAGTCGACCGCCGGGATCGCCTGCTGGTTCGGCGCGGCGCCGGTGTAGAACACGTTGCGCTCGCTCTCCTGGCCCTCGTATTGCACCGGATAGAACAGGATGTTGTTCAGCTCCTTGAACACCGGCAGCACCGACTTGCGGCTGACCGAGGTCCAGCAGCCGAAGACCGCCACGCATTTGTCCTGGCTGATGAGCTCGCGGGCCTTCTCGGCGAAGAGCGGCCAGTTCGAGGCGGGGTCGACCACCACCGGCTCCAGCTTCTTGCCAAGCACGCCGCCCTTGGCGTTTTGCTCGGCAATCAGCATCAGCATGACGTCCTTCAAGGTCGTCTCCGAAATCGCCATCGTGCCCGAGAGCGAATGCAGGATGCCGACCTTGATCGTGTCTTCCGCGGCCCAGAGCCGACGAGGCGCCACCATCGGCGCGGCGGCTGTGGCGGCGATCCCGCCGAGCAGAGTTCGTCTGGTAACCTTCACGTCCTTCTCCCGTTGTTGACGCGGGAGTACGGGCCGGCCGGGGGCCATTCCGCACTTGCGGGCCGGCCTCGCGACACTATGCTGCCCCCCGCAGCCTCGTTTGCGTTGCGATGTGCGGCGTGTCGGGTTTTCGCAGACAGGCGCGCCGCACATTTCCCTCCTTGCGGGCGCTTTGCCATGCCCGCCCTTTGGAGGCTTCTGCATTGCAGCAAGGCCGACAAGGCAATTCGCTGGTAGGGCCGCACGGTTGCGCCGCTGCTTGAATTATGGGCAGCCGCCGCTGCCTGTGCCGCCGCGCTTGGCGCATTCGCAAGTGCGCATGATCTCACGGCCCCGACCCTTCGCGCCTGCCGCTCGAGCGAACCCGCTCTCGGTGGGGCGGCTTCCGCGCCTTTCGCGCGGCAGTTGACTGCGGACGGGCGGACGTTCGCACTTGAGCGACGCTTGGCGCCCGAGGGGACCCGGCACGGGCATTTGGCCCTTGCGCGGGTCAGCATGCCCGGGACCCGATGAAGGCCGAAGGAGCAAAGGCGCGCGACTGTGCCGCCGTTCGGGCGGAAACCGTTCCATTGCCATGATGGCCCACCGCCACCGGCGGAGACTGAGGCACCGCGTCGCAAGAACCTGGCCCGATCCATGATGCCGCAGATTTGGCAGCAGGCGGGCCGGCCGCGCGGCACCTGCGGCCTGCGACTGGCGCCGACTTGTCCCAACCGGACGCCGTGCGGGACAACCCCAGAGCGATCCAATTTGGATTGGTTCGGCTCGACGAACATTCCGCATCCCCGAATCTCCCGACAGCCGACAAGACGGCCGCCGCTCCTAGGGACGGCCCGCGACCGCAAAACTGCCTTTAATTTGTGCGTTCGGCAAGCGATCGCCGCTTCCGCCGCGCTTCCCGCCGGCAACGCCCCATCAAGGATTGACAGAGGCGACCGGCCCCGGCCCCAATTCCGAACCAAGGACTCAATGGTTCCCTCAAGCCAGGGCCGCGACGTGACCGACAACAGCAACAGAGTACGCGCTTGGGTGCTCGCCCTGATGGAAAGGGGCGGGATCGGACCCGACGGCCGGCTGGAGACCGAGCGCGAACTCTGCGAGCGGCTCGGTGTCGGCCGGCGCACCGTGCGGCGCGTGCTGGAGGCGCTCGAGGCCGAGGGGCTGATCTGGCGTCGCCAGGGCAAGGGAACCTTCGTCGGCCAGGCGCCGGACCGGACGGGCGCGCTCGCCGCCGAGATCACCGGCGAGACCTCTCCCGCCGAGGTGATGGAGGCGCGGCTCTGGGTCGAGCCGGCGCTCGCCGCGCTCTGCGCCACGCGGGCCCGGCCCGAGGATGTGGCGCGGATGCGGATGCTGGCCGATCGGGTCAGCGCGGCGCAGGACCACGATAGCGCCGAGCTGTGGGACTCGGCCCTGCATCGGCTGATCGCCCGCGTGGCGGGCAACCGGCCGCTGATCACCACCTTCGCATTGCTCGACGAGATCCGCAGCACCGATGAATGGCAAGCGCTGCGCGCCCGTCAGCGCAGCGTCCAGTCGGAGCTGATCAACAGCGCCCAGCACGACGCGATCATCCAGGCGATCGCCGAGGGCGATGCGCGCGGGGCAGAAACCGCGATGCGGGCGCATCTGCAGACCCTGACCTTTGCCATGGCGCGATCGCTTGCGGAAATCGAGCAGCGGCAGGAACCGGGCAGCCAGCAGGACTTCGAACAGACAGAGGCGCTGCCACTGGCGGCGAGGGATGTGGCATGAGCGACGCGACGATCACCGAAGCCGATATCCTGGCGGCGGAGGCACTGCTTGGGGTAAGCTACACGGCGCCCGAGCGGGCGCTGATGGTCGGCAGCGTGGAAGGCCAGATCGGCTCAGCCAAGACCGCGCGCGCGGTGGTCCTTCCGAACTCCGCGCCGATGGCGCTGCGCTTCGACCCCCGGCCGCCCGGCTTCTGCATGCCAACCGGCCCCGGGCGGCTGCGGTTCAGCACAGGGGCCCCGCCACTGCCGGCCGCGGCGGAGGACATCGCCTTCGCCCCGCTCCCGCATCTGTCCGCCTGGATCGCCGCCGGCGCGCTCAGCAGCCGCGCGCTGACCGAGATCTACCTCGCCCGGATCGAGGCGATCGGCCCGAAGCTCGAATGCTTCGCCACGGTCACCGCCGATCTCGCCCGGGCCGAGGCGGCGGCGGCGGATGCGCTGCTGGCGGCCGGGGTCTGGCTCGGCCCGCTGCACGGGGTGCCCTATGCGCTGAAGGACCTGTTCGACACCAAGGGGATCGTGACCGGCTGGGGCGCGGAACCCTATCGGAGCCGTGCGCCCGAGGCCGATGCCGCCATCGTCACCCGGCTGCGCGCCGCAGGGGCGGTGCTGCTTGGCAAGGCGACGGTTGGCGCCCTGGCCTACAACGACATCTGGTACGGCGGTCGGACCCGAAACCCCTGGAACCTCAACGAAGGCTCGAGCGGGTCGAGCGCCGGCTCCGCCTCGGCCACCGCGGCGGGGCTCTGCGGCTTCGCGATCGGCACCGAAACGCTCGGCTCAATCACCTCGCCCTCGCAGCGCTGCGGCACCACCGGACTGCGGCCGACCTACGGCCGGGTATCGCGGACCGGCGGAATGGCGCTGTGCAACACACTCGACAAGGTCGGCCCGATCTGCCGCGGGGTCGAGGATACCGCGATTGTGCTGGCCGCCCTGAACGGCGGCGATCCGACCGACCGCGGCTCGATCGACGCGCCCTTCTCCTTCGACGCCACCGCCGGAATCGAAGGCCTGCGCGTCGGCTACCTGCCCGAGGCCTTCGGCGAGGGCGCCACCGGGGTCGACCATGCCGCGCTCGCGGCCGTGCGCGGCCTCGGCGTCGAGTTGCGCGAGGTGAGCCTGCCCGACCTGCCCTATGGCGCGCTGATGAACGTGGTCTATGCCGAGGCAGCGGCGACCTTCCAGGAACTGACGCTGACCGGCCAGGACGACACGCTGACCTGGCAGGAGGCAGGGGCCTGGCCGAACGTGTTCCGGATGGCGCGTTTCCTGTCGGCGGTGGACCATGTCCATCTCGACCGGCTGCGCTATCAGGTGATGCTGGCGCTCGACGGGCTATTCACCGATATCGACGTGCTGATCGGCCCGTTCTCGACCGGGCCGATGCTGGTCGCCTCGAATTTCACCGGCCACCCCTGCCTGCACCTGCGCGCCGGCTTCATCGACAGCGCGACCCGCGGCGCGGCCTCGCTGGCTTCGGGCAAGCTCGAGACCGGGGCGGCCGGGGCGGAAATTCACACCTTTCGGGTTCCTCAGGGCATCTCGCTCTGGGGCAGACTTTTCGAGGAAGGCACGATCCTGCGGCTCGGACTGGCGCTGGAACGTGTGCTTGACGTGGCGGCCGAGCGGCCGGGTTTCGACGCGTAGCCAGTCGACTGCAGTGACGGGCGGGCGGGCCTGGACGCGCCGCCGCCCTGTGACCGATCTCGCCGCAACCGCGGCGGGGATCGATGTCTGGCGTCCACAATCCCGGCCGCAGGGCGGCCGTACAACGGACAGGAGAGGAAGATGAAACGCAGAGAGTTTCTTGGGTCGACCGCCGCCGTCCTGGGCGGCGCCATCGCCGCGCCGATCCTTGGCACCGGCTTCGCCCGGGCCGAGGACATGCCGAAGACCGGCGGCACACTGATCTGGGGGCATTCGGAGACCACCCAGAACCTCGACATGCACAAGACCGGCACCGCCTCGACCGGCCGCGTGCTGCAGAACGTGCATTGCTCCATCGTCACGGTGGACAAGAACTTCAAGGTGATCCCGAACCTTGCCGAAAGCTTCGAGGTGGCACCGGATGGGCTGTCCTACACTTTCAAGCTGCGCAAGGACGTGAAATTCCACAACGGCAAGCCGATGACCGCGGCCGATGTGAAATACTCCTTCGAACGCTGCAAGGACCCGGCCACCGGGGCGGTGAACAAACCGGTCTTCGATGCCGTGGATGCGATCGAGACGCCGGACGACTATACCGTGATCGTCAAGATGTCGAAGGTCAACGCGCCCTTCCTCGCCCGGGTCGCCGAGAACGGCGCCGGGGTTGTGATGCCCGCGGGCTCGGGCGACGAGCAGGGCAAGCATCCGATCGGCTGCGGCCCGTTCGAATTCGTCAGCCGCGAATTCGGCAACAAGGTGATCCTGAAGCGGTTCGACAGCTATTTCGACGGCCCCGCCTATCTCGACGGGATCGAGGCGCGCGAAATCACCGAGGAGACGGTGCGGCTGACCGGCCTGCAGACCGGCGAGTTGCACATGATCGACGCGGTGCCGCCGGATCGGATGAAAGCGGTCGAGGCCGATGCCAAGCTGCAGGTCCACAAGTGGTTCCCGCTGAACTTCGACTTCCTGAACCTCAACCACACCTTCGAGCCGTTCCAGAACCCGAAGGTGCGCGAGGCCTTCGACTACATGATCGACAAGGAGGCGCTGCTGCAGGGCGCGCTTTGGGGCAACGGCCAGCTGACCGCCTCGCCGAGCTTCCCGACCGCGCCTTCGTACAACCACGACCTGAAGCAGCGTCCGCAGGACATCGACAAGGCGATGGCGCTCTTGAAGGAGGCGGGCTACGGACCGGGCAAGCTCGAAATCGTCTTCAAGGTGACGACCAACTACCCCTATCACGTGCAGTCGGCCCAGATCATGCTGGAGTGGTTCCAGGCTGCCGGAGTCAAGGTGAAGATCGAGCAGCTCACCTGGGCCGACTGGCTGAGCCAATGCTGGGTGAACAAGGACTTCCAGGTGACGATGATGAACTTCTTCACCCTGTGGGAGCCCGACTTCCTCTACTACAGCCTGTGGAACTCCAAGGGCGCGTTCAACTACCGCGGCATCAAGGACCCGGTCATCGACGACCTGACCGAGAAGGCGCGCGGGGTCGTCGACATCGCGGCGCGGGCGGAGATCTACAAGAAGGTCCAGCAGCAGGTCTTCGACCAGACCCATGACGTGATCCTGTGGTTCCGCAACGGTTCCATCGGCGCACAGAAGAAGGTGATGGGGGTGGATACGATCGTCGAGCCGAACGGCTCGAACTTCAACTTCCACAAGACCTGGCTGAACGCCTGACGGTGAACGGGCCGGCCCGGTCGACCGGGCCGGCCCAGATCGGCTGCCTGCGGGGCGCATGCGATGAACTATGTCCTGAACCGTCTGCTTTCGATGCTGCTGACGCTGTTCCTGATTTCCATCATCACCTTCGCGGTGACCAATATCCTGCCCGGCGACGTGGCATTGATGATCATGGGCACCCAGAGCAACCCCGAGGCGCTCGCAGGCATGCGCCAGTCGCTCGGCCTGAACGATCCGTTGATCGTGCAATACGGCCACTGGATCAGCGGCATGTTGACCGGCCATTGGGGAACCTCGCTGGTGTTCAAGGCCGCCATCGGGCCGCTTCTGCTGCAGAAGATGACGGCGAGCGGGCTGATCGTGTTGATGTCGATGCTGATCGCGCTCACCGGTGCGGTGCCGCTCGGCGTCTGGGCGGCGATCCACCGCGACCGCTGGCAGGACACCGCGAGTTCGTCGGCCGCACTCTTTGGCGTCAGCCTGCCGGATTTCTTCTGGGGGATCGTGCTGATCCTGCTGTTCGCCCGCACCCTCGGCTGGCTACCGTCGAGCGGCTTCGTCGATCCCGGAACCGACCTTGGCGGCGCCATCGCGCATGCCTTCCTGCCCTCGCTGGCGCTCGGTCTGGGGCTGATGGCGCATCTGACGCGGATGACACGCTCCACAATGGTCGGGATCATGGAGCAGGAATTCATCCGCGTCGCCCGCGCCAAGGGCCTGCGCGAGCGGGCGATCATCTGGCGCTACGGCCTGGCCAATGCGATCGGGCCGGTGATGACGATTGCCGGGCTGCAGATCGGCTATCTGTTCGGCTCGATCATCGTGATCGAGAGCCTGTTCAACTACACCGGTATGGGCTGGCTGACCTATCAGGCGCTGCTGAACCGCGACATTCCGCTGATCCAGGCCACCATCTTCGTCATCGCCGCCGTGGTGATGCTGACCAATCTCGTCGTCGACCTGCTCTATGTGCTGGTCGACCCGCGCATCAGGCTGGGGTGAAGCGATGCGGCGTTTCCGGACCTCCAAGGGGATGATCGGCCTGATCCTGGTCGGGCTCGCGATCCTCATCGCGATCTTCGCGCCAATGCTGATCCCGGCGGGACTGTCGACCAAGATGCACATGGCCGAGCGGCTGCATCCGCCGAGCCTGAAGCACATCTTGGGCACCGACGAACTGGGCCGCGACCTGTTCTACCGGGTGATGCTCGGCGCGCGGACCTCGCTCGAGATCGCCGTCTCGGCCGTCGGCATGTCGATCCTGATCGGCCTGCCGCTCGGCATGATCGCGGGCTACTTCGGCGGCTGGCTCGACAACGTGCTGATGCGGATCGTGGATGCGCTGCTGGCCTTCCCGGCGCTGCTGCTGGCGCTGACGATCAGCGCCGTGCTGGGGCCGAACCTGCGCAACACGATCATCGCCATCGGCGTGGCCTTCACCCCCTACCTCGCCCGGATCATCCGCGGCGAGGCGCTGCGGGTGGCGCAGCTGCCCTTCGTCGAGGCGGCCCGCGCCGCCGGCACCAACAACCTCAACATGCTGATCCGCCACATCCTGCCCAACGTGATGCCCGCGACCATCGTCCAGGGCACGATCAGCCTGGCCTTCGCGATCCTGGCCGAGGCGGGGCTTTCGTTCCTCGGGCTCGGCACCCAGCCGCCGCAGAGCTCCTGGGGGCTGATGATCCAGGCCTCGCGCAACTACCTCGATATCTCGGCCTGGACCGCGCTGGTGCCGGGGACGGCGGTGGCGCTGACGGTCTTGGGCTTCAACATGTTCGGCGACGTGCTGCGCGACATTCTCGATCCGAGGGCGAAATGACCGATCTGGCGGTGAACGGGAACGACGGCGCGCCGATCCTGGCGGTCGACGGCCTGCGGGTTGAGTTCCGCACCGATGCGGGTCCGGTCGTGGGCGTCGAGGAGGTGAGCTTCGCCATCCGCCCGGGCGAGACGGTCTGCGTGGTGGGCGAAAGCGGCTCGGGCAAGTCGGTCACCTCGCTGTCGATCATGCGGTTGGTCGAATTCGGCGGCGGGCGCATCGCCGCGGGGCGGATCGGATTCCGGCGCCGGGACGGACGCGACATCGACTTGGCCGACCTCACCCCCGCCGAGATGCGGGCGGTTCGCGGCAGCGAGATCGGCATGATCTTCCAGGAGCCGATGACCGCGTTGAACCCGGTCTTCACCATCGAGCGGCAGCTCACCGACGGGCTGATCGCCCACAAGGGGCTGAGCGCCGAGGCCGCGCGCAGGAAGGCGCTGGAGCTTTTGCAGGAGGTGCGCATCCCCGAGCCGGAACGCCGGCTGAAGCAATACCCGCACGAGCTTTCCGGCGGCATGCGGCAACGGGTGGTGATCGCCATGGCGATGGCCTGCGAGCCGCGGCTCTTGATCGCCGACGAGCCGACCACCGCGCTCGACGTGACGATCCAGGCCGAGATCCTCGCCCTCATCAACCGGCTCAAGCGCGAGACCGGGATGGCGGTGCTGTTCATCACCCATGACATGGCGGTGGTGGCGCAGATGGCCGACCGCGTCGTGGTGATGTATCGCGGCAATGTCGTCGAAACCGGCAGCGTGACGGAGATCTTCGAGGCGCCGCAGCAGGAATACACCAAGACGCTGCTCGCCGCCGTGCCGAAGCTCGGCGAGATGCGGGGCCGGCCGGCACCGGAACGGATGCGCGGGTTCGCCGCACCCGGCAGCAAGACGCCGCAACAGCCGGAGGCCCGGCCAGCCCGCCCGCGCGAGTTGATCGAGGTCCGCCACCTGTCCACCCGCTTTCCAGTCCGCAGCGGCCTGTTCCGCCAAACCACGGCGCATATCCATGCCGTCGAGGACGTGAGCTTCACCATCTTCGCCGGCCAGACACTGAGCCTGGTCGGCGAATCCGGCAGCGGCAAGTCGACCTGCGGCCGCTCGATCATGCGGTTGACCGAACCCAGCCGGGGCGAGGTGCTGCTCGAGGGCAGCGACATCGCGCGGCTCGACTCCTATGCCCTGCGCCGCGTCCGCCGCGACATGCAGATGGTGTTCCAGGATCCCTTCGCCTCGTTGAATCCCTATCGTCGACTCGCCGCCCAGGTGGCCGAGCCAATCCTGAACTTCGGCCTCGCCCGCGGGGCGGAGCTGGAGGACCGGGTCGCGGGTCTCTTCGACCGGGTCGGCCTGCCGAGAAGCTTCCTGCGCCGCTTCCCGCACGAGTTGTCCGGCGGGCAGCGCCAGCGGGTGGCGATCGCCCGGGCACTGGCGCTCAACCCCAAGCTCATCATTGCCGACGAGGCGGTCTCGGCGCTCGACGTTTCGGTGCAGGCGCAGGTCTTGAACCTGATGATGGAACTGCAGGCCGATCTCGGCCTGTCGTTCCTCTTCATCAGCCACGACATGGCCGTAGTCGAACGGGTCTCGCACCATGTCGCGGTGATGTATCTCGGCCGCATCGTCGAGATCGGGCCGCGGATGGCGGTGTTCGAGGATCCGCGCCACCCCTATACCCGGACCCTGCTCGACGCGGTGCCGGTGGCCGACCCGCGGGTGCGCCGCAGCCGCGAGGACCGCCGCGCCCGCACTCTCCCCTCGCCGATCTTCCCGCTCGGCCACGAGCCGGCACCCTCGGTCTACGAGGAGGTCGGCCCGGGCCATCTGGTGATCGTCGAATAGGGCGCCTGCGCCGGTCTGGTCAGTTGACCCGTGGCGGCTCCGCATCCTGCCAGGCGCCGCCGATGACCAGCCCCGCCGGGCTCAGGTACTCGGAATGGGTGACCACTTCGCCGACGACATCCTCAAGCGCGATCGGGCTTTCGGTGATCCGCAAGACGCTGGCGTCCCCTGCCGCGCCGGAGGCCAGCGTGCCAAGATCCGGCCGACGCAGCGCCGCGGCAGCGCGGCTCGTGGCGGCGGCGACGCAATCGCCGAGCGGCATGCCGAGGGCGAGGAATTTCGTCATCGTCCGCAACAGGTCATAGGCCGGCCCCCGGATGCACATCGCATGGACATCGGAGGAGATTGTATCCGGCCAGAACCCGGCCCGGGTCATTGCCCGCGCGGTGGCCCAGCCGAAGGAACCCATGCCGTGACCGATGTCGAACAGCACGCCGCGGGCGCGCGCTTCGAGCACCGCCTCGCGGATCCGCCCGTCGGCTCGCGTCGGCGCATTCGGGAATGGCCGGAAGCAATGGGTCAGGATGTCGCCCGGCCGTAGCCGGGAAACCACCGCTTCATAGGTCGGCGGGGGCTCGTCGATATGCAGCATCAGCGGCAGCCCGGCGGCATCGGCCACATCCAGCGCCACGTCGAGCGGGGCGATCCCGCTCGGGCCGGAGGCGTTACGGCCGACGCGAACCTTGATGCCGGCGATGTTCTCCCGGTCGCTCTTGGCCACCGCCACCGCCTCGCGCGCCGCCATCAGCCGCATGTCGTGGCTCTCGCCCACCATGACCGTCGGCGAGAAGGCGAAGATGCCGGCGAAGGAGACGTGCAGGAGGGCAAGGACGCGCGACTGCGCCCGCTCGATCACATGGGCGCGGAAGCCTGGATAGTTGCCGGGGCCGGCGCTGCCGGTATCGACGCTGGTCGTCACCGCGCTCTGCCGGGCATAGGCATCCGGATCGACACCTAGCGAGGTGCCACCCCAATAGACATGGGTGTGCAGATCGATCAGCCCCGGCGTGACGATCATCCCCGAGACGTCGCGCACCGCGCGGGCCGCGAGGTTCTCGCCCACCCCGGTGCAGCGCCCGCCGGAGAAGCCCACGTCAGCCACCCGGTCGATCCCTTGCGAAGGATCGATCACCCGCCCGCCCCTCAACACCAGATCGTGCATTTCGCTCTCCTCACTCGCGCCGCCGGGCGCCCCTCACAGGCAGGTGTAGCCGCCGTCGATCACCAGGGCCGCCCCGGTCATATAGCGCGCAGCGTCGCTGGCCAGATAGACCGCCAGCGGCCCGATTTCCTCGGGCGCGCCGAGCCGGCCGAGCGGGATATTGCGCTCGATCGCGGCGATCATCTCGGGGTACTTCTCGGACCAGGCCCGGTTCGGCTCGGTCAGGAAGATGCCGGGACAGATCGCGTTCACGGTAACGCCCTGCGGCGCCCAGTCCACGGCCAGACTGCGGGTGAACTGCAGCACGGCGGCCTTGGCCGCCTCGTAATGCCGGCCGTAGATGCCGCGCATCGCCACCAGCGCGTTGATCGAGGCGACATTGATGATCCGCCCACCGCCGCCGCGGCGGAGCATCGCGCCGCCGATCAGCTTGCAGCAAAGGAAGGTGCTGGTGAGGTTCAGATCCATCAGCGTCTGCCACTGGTCGAGCGGCATCTCCTCGGTCGGCACGTTCACCCGGCGGCCGCCGACGTTGTTGACCAGGATGTCGAACGGGCCCGAACGCGCCAGCGCCTCGTTGCAGGCTGCCTCGCATTGCGCCGGATCGCCGATATCGGCCTCGATCACCGTTGCCTCGCGGCCGAGCGCGCGGATGTCCGCCGCGGTCGCGGCCAGGCTGTCGGCGCGGCGGGCGACAAGGGTGATATCGGCCCCCGCCTCGGCCAGCGCCAGCGCCATTTCGCGTCCAAGGCCGCGGCTGGCGCCGGTAACGAAGGCGCGGCGCCCGTCGAGCCGGAATGCGTCGGCAAGTGTCATCAGGGCCGCTCCTTCTTGGTTTTCCTTGCGACCGTAAGCCTTCCGGCCAACGGGAGAAAAATGCCGATATCGGATCGCGCGATGCGGGCTTTGCATGGTCGCGCCCGCGCGCCGGGCAGCGGCCTAGAGCCGGATGCCCACGTTCTTCGTCTGCATGTAGCCGAGCAGCGCCTCCTGCCCCTTCTCGCGGCCGTAACCGGAACGTTTCATGCCGCCGAACGGCGTCTCGATCCCGCCGGCCCACCATTGGTTCACATAGACCTGCCCAGCCACCAGCCGGCGCGCCACGCTATGGGCGAGGCCGAGGTCGCGGGTATAGAGCCCGGCAGCCAGGCCGTAGTCGGTGCCGTTGGCGATGGCGATTGCCTCCTCGGTCGTGTCGAACGGGATCACCACGACGACAGGGCCGAAGAATTCCTCTTGCGCGATGCGCATGTCCGGACGAACGCCGGTGAAAACGGTCGGCGCCATGAAATACCCCGCGCGCGGCAGCCGAGCGCCGCCAGCGGCAAGCGTCGCGCCTTCCTCGACCCCGACCCGGCAGAGCGCCTCGACGTTGTCGAGCTGGCGGGCGGAGATCAGCGGCCCCATCTCGCAGCCGTCGATGCCCGGGCCGACACGCATCGTGGCGGCGCGGGCCGCCAGGCGGGCCACCACCGCGTCATGCACCGAGCGGTGGACGATCAGCCGCGAGCCGGCCGAACAGATCTGGCCGGCATGTTTGAAAATGCCGGCGAAGGCGCTGGATACGACCTGATCGAG
>JAKAJW010000106.1 GCA_021813645.1 Pseudomonadota bacterium
TTCGAGCGCACCTGCCGCCGTTCGCCCGACGGGGCGGTGATCTTCCAAACGTTGCCGTTGGCCTGGCTGGAATAGTGCAGCAGCTTGTGCTCGTTCAGATCGTCGATCTTTTCCGGCCGCCCGTAGCGCTGGATGTAGCGCGGCGAGGCGATCATCCGTTTGGTCGTTTCGGTCAGCTTGCGGGCCCGGAGCGAACTGTCTTCCAGTTCGCCAATACGGATCGCCATGTCGAAGCCTTCGGAAATCAGCTCCACATAGCGGTTATTCAGCACCATGTTCACGGTGATTTCGGGATATTCCTGCAGGAACTCACCGAGGATGGGCGAGAGCAAGTTCACACCGAAGTCCGTCGCGACTGAAATGCGCAACAGGCCCGAGGGCGCCGTCTGCATCGAAGTGACCAAGGCGTCCGCCTCGCCGGCGTCGTTCAGCACCCGACGGGCACGGTCGTAATAGGCCAGGCCGATTTCGGTGGGACTCACGCGCCGCGTGGTGCGGTTGAGAAGCCTTGCGCCCAGCCGAGCTTCAAGAGCAGAGACATGTTTGGAAACGGCGGATTTTGAGATGCCCATCTTCTTGGCGGCATCGGTGAAACCCCCCTGATCCACGACGGTGGCGAAGGCCTCCATCTCAGTCAGCCGGTCCATTTTCAACCCTCATCCAACTCAGCACGTGCTAGAGGGTATTGATTGAGATTCAGGCAAGAATGCGGAGGTCTACAGACATATTTTGGAATCTTAGAGGACAATTCATAGCGATATGGCACCAGTGGGTGCAGGCGGGGCCTATTGGATTCGCCGCAGTCAATCCGCAGACCGATCCCGGAGCCATCGCCCGATGATTGCCCCGCCTCGCCGTCGACCAG
Organism: Pseudomonadota bacterium; assembly: GCA_021813645.1. Lineage (GTDB taxonomy): Bacteria > Pseudomonadota > Alphaproteobacteria > Rhodobacterales > Rhodobacteraceae > Solirhodobacter. Next base: position 866 of record JAKAJW010000106.1, read on the forward strand.
CGCGACGTCGCGCCACCGCGCAGGGTCAGGGACCGTGCCGATGCGGCCATTGCGCGATACACAGTTCAGGCTAGGGGCTTGTTGCCGGCAACCAGGCTCCCTAACCTGCGCCCGTGGGGGAGATTTGGCATGGGCGATTGGGACTACATCATCGTTGGCGGGGGATCGGCCGGCTGCGTGTTGGCGAACCGGCTTTCGGAAAACCCGGGGACGAGGGTCTTGCTGCTCGAGGCCGGCGGCAAGGACAGCTATCCGTGGATCCATATCCCGATCGGCTATCTGTACTGCATCGGCAACCCCCGCACCGATTGGATGTTCAAGACCGCGCCGGAACCAAACCTCGGCGGGCGCAGTCTGCTCTACCCGCGCGGCAAGGTGCTGGGCGGCTGCTCGTCGATCAATGGCATGCTGTATCTGCGCGGCCAAGCGGCCGACTATGACGGCTGGCGGCAGATGGGCAACACCGGCTGGGGCTGGGATGACGTGCTCCCTTATTTCCGAAAATCCGAGGACTATTATTCGGGGGCAACGGCGCTGCACGGTTCCGGCGGCGAGTGGCGGGTGGAAGAACAGCGCCTGCATTGGGACGTCCTCGACGACTGGATTCGCGCCGCCGAGGCCGCAGGGATCCCTGCCACCGAAGACTTCAACCGCGGCGACAACGAAGGTGTGGGCTATTTCAAGGTGAACCAACGCCGCGGCTGGCGCTGGAACACGGCCAAGGCCTTTCTGCGACCGGCCCGCGGCCGCGCAAATCTCCGAATCGAGACGGGGGCGCAGGCAGAGCGCGTGCTTTTCGACGGGCGCCGGGCGGTCGGCGTGCGGTTCCGCCAAGGTGGTGCCCTGCGCGAGGAGCGGGCACGACAGGAGGTGATCCTGGCCGCTGGCGCGATCGGCTCGCCGCAGCTCCTGCAGTTGTCGGGGATTGGCCCCGGCGCATTGCTCCAGTCGATGGGGCTGCCGGTTGTGCTGGACGCCCCAGGGGTGGGCGGAAATCTTCAAGATCACCTGCAGATTCGCTGCGCCTGGAAAGTCACTGGCGCTCGAACGCTGAACACGCTCGCGAATTCTTGGCTCGGCAAGGCGCGGATCGGTCTGGAATACGCCTTGCTGCGCTCCGGTCCGATGTCGATGGCGCCTTCGCAGCTCGGCGCTTTTGCGCGTTCGGCGCCGGAGGTGGAAACTCCCGATCTCGAGTACCACGTCCAACCTTTGAGCCTCGACGCCTTCGGTGAGAACCTGCATCCCTATCCGGCCATCACCGCCTCGGTCTGCCACCTGCGCCCCGAGAGCCGTGGCCACGTCCGGATCACCTCGCCCGACCCCACCGCAGCGCCGGAAATCGCGCCCAACTACCTTTCGACGCCCCGCGATCGGCTGGTGGCAGCGCGCGCCATCCGCCTGACACGGCATATCATGGCGCAAGCGCCGATGGCGAAATACCGGCCGGAAGAGTTCCGGCCCGGTGTCGAGGCCGAAACGGATCTGGAACTCGGCCAAGCCGCCGGTCGGATCGGCACCACGATCTTCCATCCAGTCGGCACGGCCCGCATGGGATCGGATCCTGCCGCCGTGGTTGACCCCCAGCTGAAGGTGAAAGGCATCGACGGTTTGCGAGTCGTCGATGCCAGCGTGATGCCGACGATCACAAGCGGAAACACCAACTCGCCTACGATCATGATCGCAGAAAAGGCTGCGGCAATGATGCGCGGCGCCTGAGCGCGCAGCCAAGAGTGGCCGCGCGCGTTGGATCTAGCCCGAGGTTTCGACACAATGGCGCCGGAAGGCGCGTTTCAGCAGGTCGAGTTCGTCACGCAGCAATTTGACCTCTGCCCGCAGGTCTCCTTCGACCGGCGCGCCGGTCAGCACCGCGAAGCTGTCGAGGCAGAGGCCGGACTTTCGGTCGCGGATCAGGACCACCTGCACCCCTTCGGTCAGCACCGTTGCCGGGATCGGGATGCGCAACGTCCATACACCTGCGTCGCCTTGGCCGGGGGCAAGCTCTACCCCCGGGACAGGCCGATCTTGGTGGGTCACCTCCAACTCGGGCCTTACCCCCGGCTCGCCCCCCGAGAGCTCGCCGATCCAGACGCCTTCTAGGATCGCAGTCTTGGTCAGCTTAAGTTCAGCCATGGGTTGTCCCTCACAACTCGGCGCGCGGGAGTCGGCAGAAGGTGACGTCACGCAGGGTGATCTGGTTCATTTCGGGGCCTTCGAAGATCAGGTCGACCCACATCCGCTCCACCCGCCGCTCACTCATGCGCGTGTAGGCGAGGTCGAATTCGACCGTCGCTTCCCCCCCATCCGGCGTCAGCTCTCGCACGACCTGTTCGACATTCGGACCATGCTTCACATTCAACCGAGCGAAGATTTCCATTGGCCGCTCAGTCTCTACCCGCAGATCGAGGCGGACGAGATGTTTCAACCTCAACTCCTCGGTGCTCTCCGCCGGCAGGTCAATCGCGAGCGAGAGGAAGCCGCCATCGAAGCGAAACATGTCAAGCTGCAAACCGAAGGGGGCCAGGTCGGCCAGGCTTTGGTTCCGGATTTGGCGGA
>JAKAJW010000182.1 GCA_021813645.1 Pseudomonadota bacterium
CAACCGCTTCGGCGACGCTGCCTAGCAGCGCGCGGCCTACGCCAGTCCGGCCGTGACTTCCGACGACGATCATATCCGCGGACCAGTCTCTCGCGAGGCGCACTATCACATCTTGTGGGTGACCAGCCTCGACAAAATGAGAGGTGGCTTCAGGAATTCTGACGGATCGGCGAAGGCCTTCCAGAACACTCTCGTTCTCGCGAGAAATCATGTATTCCAACTCGCCTTTGGGGATGCCAATCTCGCCGGAGTAGGCGACAGCTGGATCGACGACAAACAAGGTTGCAGCTTGAGCGCCGACTTCAGCCGCAAGGTCGAAGCCGAACTTGGCGGCGTCGAAAGATAGGTCGCTACCGTCAATTGCGATGAGAATCCGACTGAAGGGCAAATTCGCCTCCTAGATAACTGGCTTTCATTCGTGCTTGGACTGATAATGACAGCAGAACCGTGACTTTCCTTTGTTTTAGGTCAAAGCCTCATTGCGGTCAGGACACCGATGCTTTGGGCAAGGGTGAACCGCTGCCGGCGAGCGCCATCGACAGCCGGACGATTGCGAGCTGCACGACCACGCCGGTGAGGCCGACCATCGAAAAGATCGCGAAGCGGACCGGAACCATCCCTCCGGTGATGCGGGAGATCAGCAGCCCGAGGAATTCCAATACGATCGCGCTGTCCATCTTGGAGAGGCCGCCGGACCGGGGATGGAAAGCGTAGGAGAGCTCAAGCACCTTCCAGCGTCCGCCGGAGGCCGAGAGCATGTCGGCGAGGATCTTGAAGCCGTCCTGCTGGAGGTTGAGGGCGACCTCGTTGAACGCGCTGCGCCGGATCATGAAGAAGCCGCTGAGAGGATCGCTGGCGCGGAGCCCGAGCAACCGGCACGTCACAGCCGGGTGGCCAGGTCCGAGCCCCATTGTCGCGGGGGCGAGAGCCCGCCCTCGGCACTGCCGCCCGCGAGCTTCCGCGAGCCGATCGCCAGGTCGAGGTCGCCGTCGCCCTGGAAGGCGGCATACATCTCGGGCAGGAGGCGTTCGTCGTGCTGGAGATCGCCGTCCCTGACCGCGACGATGGGCGCGGTGGAGAACAGGATCCCCTCAAACGCAGGCATTGGAGAGGCCCCGCCGCCCAACGCAGTGGAGAAGCCGCATGTGGCGGTTCTCTGCCGCCAGCACCCGGACCTCCTCTGCCGTGCCGTCGGGGCCGTCGTCGTCCACGAACAGCACTTCCCAGGCGAGGCCGGCGAGTACCCGCTCGAGAAGCGCCACGAGCAGGCGGATATTGCTGCGTTCCTCGTAGGTCGGGCACCACGACCGTCAGCTCGCATGCGCTCGGCGCGCTCTCCGTCTGGCGGGCCTCCCGCTTCAAAGCTCGCGAAGGAGGCTCGCGGCGTCTTTCCGGGCCCCGGCATGGGTCAGCCGGATCGCCGCGACGACCGAGAGACCGACGGCCAGGAGCATGGCACCAAGATAGCCGTACGGTATCGCGAGCACCTCAGGCGGCGGATCGAAGACTCCGGTCAGCAGCTTGACGAGCATCCATGCGACAATCGTCCCAACCGCGATCCCAAGCACGCTGCCCAGGGCGAACACCAGACCGCCCTCGGCCCAGAGGAAACCGCGCAACTGGTTCGGCTTCGCGCCGACCGCGGTGAGGATCGCGAAGGCGCGCTGCCGGTCGCTGAAGCCCAGGGCCAGCATCAGCCCGGCCGAAGCTGCCGCCATCAGCACCGCAAAGGCAAGCTCGATCGCGGTCAGGCTCGAGAGGTTCACTGCGGTCAGGCTCGATCCGATGATATGGGTCACGCTGCCGATGTCCTTCACCTGCAACCCCGGGACGCCGGCGAGGCGGTCGTGGACCGCCGCGGCAAGCACGGCCGGATCGGTCTTGGCGCGGATCAGCAGGTCCTCGGCGGCCGGGTTACCCGTCATCTTCGCGACATAGGCGGCATTGGCGACAAGGAAGCTGTCCTTGGGCGCCGTCGGGAATTCCCGGGCGATGCCGATGAAGCGGAACGGGACAGAGTGATACTGGTGGTCCGCCGCGCTCATCAGCCGCAGGTTGAGCCGGTCGCCCTGGGTCAGCTGAAAATCCTTCACCGTCTCTTCCGAGACCAGCACCCCGTCCGGCGTCTGCGCGAGCCGGTCGAGGATCGCCTGGGCGCCGCCGCCGCGGAAATAGGCGTCGGCCAGGTGGGTGACGTTGCCGATCGTCGCGGGGTCGATGCCGTAGAGATCCTGCAGGTCGGTGCCGACATAGGCGAAGCGGTGCTGCATCGGCTCGGCCGCAGCGACGCCCGGAAGGTCCTTCAATGCGGAAAGATGCGGAGCGGCGGGATTGGCCGAAGTGCCGAAGACGGCCACATCGGCACCGTTCGTCAGCTCGGCATCCACCCGGGCCTGGCCGGCATAGGTCGCGTTGAAGATCGCCGTGGAGGTCCCGAAGGCGATGGCGAGCGCCGTCATCGCGATACCGAGGGTGATCCGCTGCCGCTGGTGCGCCAGCGCCCGGCCGACCACGCCCGCAAGCGGGCCCGAGGTCGCCGCCGCAACCCAGCGCGCCGGGCCACGGCGGCGGACCAGAACCCAGGAGGCGAGGCGGGCGAGGGCCAGGGCCGATCCGGCCCAGAACAGGGCCGGCGCGATGAACGCCTTGTAGTCGACGGCGGTGGCCGGAACCCCTTCGGGGGCGAGCACGATCTGGTAGCCGCCGCTCGCGGTCTGCCAGAACAGGAGCCCCGCCGCGGCCAGAAGCAGGAGGTCGAGCCAAACCCGCTGCCACCAGGGCGTGCCGGAGCGGATGACCGATCGCCGCGCGCCGGTCACCGCATCGCGGCGCAGCGAGCGGGCGGTCGGCAGGAGCAAGACGGCGAAGGCAAGCGCCAGGCCGGCGGCAAGGGCGGCAACGCCAGGCGTGATCGCGGCATCCGCCGCAAAGCCGGGCAGGGCGAGCCGGGCGAAGCCGTAGGCGGCCGCGAGGGCGAGCGTCCCGCCGGCCATTGCCGCCAGCGCCGGCTCACCGGCGCCGAGCCAGAGGATGCGCCGCGCGGAGGCGCCGCGGATGCGCAGGAGCGCCTGATCGGCGCGCCGCCGGTCGGCCCCGCTTGCGGCGACGCCCGCCGTCACCGCTGCGGCGATGGCCACGCCCGGCAGGCCGAGGAACAGGAACAGCACAGTCGCGTAGAGGGCGTCGCCGCGCACCGCATCGAGCCGCGCGCCGAGGTTGTTGGCGACGAGCGCCTGGCCTGCGACCTGCGCCTCGAGGTTGCGGGCGGCCGAACCGACCTGAAGGAAGGCCGAGACGGGCTGCGCGGGCAGGTTCGCGTGATCGAGCCGGACGTGCAGTTGCAGCCGCGTGCTGTCGGGCCGAGCCGCCGCCTGCGCGTCGAAGAGCTCGTGCCACTGGGCCGCGGGCAGGA